>JBGUIF010000021.1:0-26170 GCA_045112755.1 Anaerobutyricum sp. | reverse complement strand
ATAGCCAAGGGGAGTATTCCGTCAAAGACGATTTATGAAGACAGCCATTTCAGGGTATTCATGGATGTGAACCCTGCCACGGACGGGCACTGCCTGATCATTCCCAAAGAGCATTTTGATAACATTTATGATCTGGACGCGGAGACAGCCGGAAAGCTGTTCTCTCTTGCAACCTGCATTGCCAGAGCCATGAGAGATGCCCTTGGATGCGGCGGAATCAATATCGTTCAGAACAATGGAGAGCTGGCAGGACAGACAGTGAAACATTTTCACCTTCATTTGATTCCACGATATGAGAACGATGGCCAGAATCTGCTCTGGGAGCCCCATGAAGGAGACCCGGCAAAGCTGGAGGAACTGAGGAAAAAGATCAAGAAGTCGATCTAGTGTCCCTATCCGGGACATACCCGGATACAGATGTTACGGAGTACTTATGGGAAAGGTTGGTTTTAAACCGGGCAACATGCTCTACCCGCTGCCCGCCGTCCTGGTGACGGTCAGGGACAGGGAGGGGCGGGACAATGTATTTACCGTCGCCTGGGTGGGAACAGTATGCACGAATCCGCCCATGCTTTCAATTTCGGTGCGGCCGGAACGGTTTTCCTTTGAGGCGCTTCGTCAGACGGGAGAGTTCGTCGTGAACCTGACCACGGAGGATATGGTTCGGGCCGTAGATTTCTGCGGCGTTAAATCAGGCCGTGATCTGGATAAATTCTCGGAGACAGGCCTTTCCCGGGAGGAAGCGGTGAAAGTGGCAGTGTCCTCACTCAGGGACAGCCCGGTAAATATTGAGTGCAGAGTCCGTGAGGAATATCCTCTGGGCTCTCACCATATGTTTCTGGCAGAAGTGGTGCATGTGACGGTGGACGAGGCCTTCATGGATGAGAAGGGAAGTTTCCACCTTGACTGGGCCGGCCCCCTGGTGTACTCCCACGGCGGCTATTTTGCAGCGGGGGAGAAGCTGGGGACTTTTGGATTTTCCGTCCGCAGGAAACCGGACCTGAAGAAGTCTGCCAGGGGAAAGAAAGCAGATTTGAAAGCAGAAGCCAGGACTGCTGCGGGAGCCGGAGGGAAAAAAAGGCCTCTGAGAAAGAAGCCTGCCGGCAGGAAACCTGTCCTCAAGGGCAGGAAGCCCGGTCCGGGAATGAGTCCCGGGAAAAAAAGTCGTCCCTGAATCAATAATCTCATGATTGAAATCACGAGAATCCTGCGTCAGAGATTGAAAAAACTGGTTTATTTATGAATTTACAAGTCGATTATTATCTGTTATAATTAGTCGATGTCAGCATTTTTTAAATGTGACGAAAAAGACATAATTCTAAAATGATTTACTATAGAGATAACAGAGGTGCGTAATGGAACAGTATGTGATTAAAGGTGGTAATCCTTTGGTTGGAGAGGTAGTCATCGGTGGTGCGAAAAATGCCGCTCTAGGAATTCTGGCAGCATCTATTATGACAGATGGCCGGTGCGTGATTGATAATGTTCCAGATGTAAGAGACATAAATGTTCTCCTGCAGGCGATGGAGGGAATTGGTGCTGTAATAAACCGGAAAAGCAGCAACGAGGTCGAAATCAGCGGAAGAAATATAGACTCCAGCGGAGAGTTGATTGTAGATAATGAATATATTAGAAGGATCAGGGCTTCCTACTATTTAATCGGAGCCCTGCTCGGCAAGTACAGGAAGGCAAAGGTGGTCCTCCCCGGCGGCTGCGATATCGGCAGCCGGCCCATCGACCAGCATATCAAGGGCTTCCGGGCTCTTGGAGCGAAGGTCAAGATTGAACATGGCATGGTGATCGCAGAGGCAAAGAGTTTACGCGGCGCCCATATCTATCTTGATGTGGTTTCTGTGGGAACAACCATCAATATTATGATGGCAGCTTCCCTGGCAAAGGGGAATACCATCATTGAAAATGCTGCCAAAGAACCGCATATCGTAGATGTGGCCAACTTTCTGAACAGCATGGGGGCCAACATCCGAGGGGCCGGAACGGATGTCATCAGAATCAAAGGCGTGGAGAAGTTCCATGATACGGAGTATTCCATCATTCCGGACCAGATTGAAGCGGGGACTTTCATGATTGCTGCGGCAGCCACCAGAGGAGATATTCTGATCAAGAATGTCATACCCAAGCATCTGGAGGCCATCAGCGCAAAACTGATAGAGATTGGTGCCGAGGTGGAGGAATCAGATGATGCGGTCCGCGTCGTGGCGACCCGCCGGCTGAAGCATACACAGATTAAAACATTGCCATATCCGGGCTTTCCTACCGATATGCAGCCTCAGATGGCAATCACCCTGGGCCTGTCCAAAGGGACCAGCACGATTACAGAGAGTATTTTTGAGAACCGCTTCCGCTATGTGGACGAACTGCGCCGTATGGGCGCCAACATAAAGATGGTGGACGGCAATGTGGCCATCATCTATGGTGTGGACAGGTACACAGGGGCGGAGATCGATGCGCCGGACCTTCGGGCCGGGGCTGCTTTGGTCATTGCAGGATTGGCTGCTGAAGGATATACGACAGTTTCCCAGATCGGTTATATCCAGAGAGGATACGAGCGCTTTGATGAGAAGCTCCGTGCCCTGGGAGGACTGATTGAAAAGGTGGACTCTGAGAGAGAAGTCAATAAGTTCAGACTCAGAACCGGAAGTATGATGTAGCATATTTTTATTTGCTGCCGATGTTTTTTTGAAAGGAGATAAGATGGAAAGACGTTTGTTTACTTCAGAATCAGTGACAGAAGGACATCCTGATAAGATCTGTGACCAGGTTTCTGATGCGATCCTTGATGCCTTAATGGAGAAGGACCCTATGAGCCGTGTGGCTTGTGAGACTGCAGTGACGACAGGAATCGTCTTTGTCATGGGAGAAGTTACAACGCAGGCTTACGTGGATATCCAGCAGATTGTGAGGGACACAGTTCGCGAGATTGGTTATACAAGAGGAAAGTTTGGCTTTGACAGCGACACCTGCGGTGTTATGGTAGCCCTGGACGAGCAGTCTGCCGATATTGCTATGGGCGTTGATAAGGCGCTGGAGGCCAAGGAGAATACCATGTCCGATGAGGAGATGGAAGCCATTGGAGCTGGCGACCAGGGTATGATGTTTGGTTACGCCACCAATGAGACGGAGGAGTATATGCCTTATCCCATCGCTTTGGCCCATAAGCTGGCTCTGCAGCTTACCAGGGTGAGAAAGGACGGCACTCTTCCCTATCTGAGACCTGACGGAAAGACCCAGGTTACTGTGGAATACGATGAGAATGGCAAGCCTGACCGCCTCGACGCGGTGGTTCTTTCCACACAGCATGATCCGGACGTGACCCAGGAGCAGATTCATAAAGATATCAAAAAGTATGTCTTTGATGCCATCCTTCCCCAGGAGATGGTTGATGAGAACACAAACTTTTTCATTAATCCTACCGGACGTTTCGTCATCGGCGGTCCCCATGGAGACAGCGGCCTGACCGGTCGTAAGATCATCGTGGATACCTACGGCGGTTATGCCCGTCACGGCGGTGGAGCCTTCTCTGGCAAGGACTGTACAAAAGTGGACCGGTCCGCCGCCTACGCAGCCCGCTATGTGGCCAAGAATATCGTTGCTGCCGGCCTGGCTGACAGATGCGAGATCCAGCTCTCCTATGCCATCGGCGTGGCAAGGCCCACTTCCATTATGGTGGATACTTTTGAAACCGGAAAGATTTCCAATGAGAAGATGGTGGAGATGATCCGGGAGAACTTCGATTTACGTCCCGCGGGCATCATCAAAATGCTTGATCTGAGGAGACCGATCTATAAGCAGACAGCAGCCTATGGTCATTTTGGAAGAAATGACCTTGACCTTCCCTGGGAGCGTCTTGACAAGGTTGATGTCCTCAAGACTTATCTTTGATTGCGGTTTTCAGGTGACAATTGTTTTTAAAAACAGAGAATAATATTCAGGGAAGCGCTGAAGTTCCGACCTGTACATTCGTTCAGAAATGGCTGGAACTGCGGCGCTTCTTTTTTGATTTATAAAACAATCCAACTGTCATCAAGGCACTGTCAGGAAAACTATAGAAAAAAGGGCGGATAAAAAAGGTTTACTAATATGGGGGTTGATGTTATATTATAGGGGCGCCTTGATCCGGACAGTACAGAGTTCTTTTTCAGATGGATCAGGTGCATGGAGGATGGTATTCCCTGGGAAACCATACCGTTGTGACACAGAAATCAGGAGCTTATATCTGTCAGGAATAAGACTCAGAGCGTCACCTGCGAAAGTAGGTGGTATTGATGCGAATAGGTTTTATTGGCGCAGGGAAAGTAGGATGTTCCCTGGGCAGGTTTTTTGCGGACCACGGTCTGAACGTGAGCGGTTTTTACGATTCGGTCAGTGAGTACGCAAGGGAAGCGGCAGAGTTCGCCGGTCATAGTAAGGCGTATGTTGAACTTTCTGATCTGGTTTATGAAAGTGACGCTCTGTTCCTGACGGTTCCTGACGGGTTGATCTCAAATGTGTGGGATCAGATCCGGCATTTCCCTCTGGAGGGGAAATATATATGTCATTGCAGCGGTGCTTTGTCCTCGCGGGAAGCTTTTCCCGGCATCGAAGACAAAGGAGCCTTCGGATATTCTATCCATCCACTCTTTGCGGTTAGCGACAGATTTCATTCTTACAAAGAGCTTTCTCACGCATATTTTACAATTGAAGGAGACGAAATATATCGGGAAAAGGTTGCGGATCTCTTCCGTTCCTTTGGAAATCCGGTGTGTTTTGTCAGGGCCAAAGACAAGGTGAAGTATCACTGTGCGGCAGCCATCTGCAGTAATCTGGTGGTGGGGCTTGTCCAGAACGGACTTGACCTCATGAAAGAATGTGGTTTTGACGAGGATATGGCGGCAAAAGCACTGGCGCCGATTCTGCTGGGAAATATGCAGCATATCGTCGACCAGGGGACGAAGGCCAGTCTGACAGGTCCCGTGGAGCGGGCAGATGTGAAGACGGTGGAGAAACATCTTCACTGCCTGGAGCCGGGACAGAGGCAGATCTACAGACTGCTGTCGAAGGACCTGGTCCGGATCGGCAAGGAGAAGAATCCCGGAAGGGACTACAGTTCTATGGAAGAATTATTACAGAAGGACTTCTGAGGGAATCCGATTAATCGTAATCGCGAGGGCGATAAACATTTTCATGAATCAGAAATATTTGGAGGTAGCATCATGAAAAATACAGTGGCAACTTTTAAGGCAATGAAGGAAAAAGGTGAGAAGATTTCCATGCTCACAGCTTATGATTACTCTACAGCGAAGCTGGCGGATGAAGCCGGAGTGAATTCGATTCTGGTGGGCGATTCCCTGGGAAATGTTATGCTGGGTTATGAGAATACGATCCCTGTGACTGTGGAAGATATGATTCATCATGGAGCAGCGGTGGTTCGCGGGGCTAAAAATGCCCTGGTTGTCGTTGACATGCCCTTCCTGTCTTACCAGGTTTCCGTGGAGGATGCGGTAAGGAATGCCGGGAGAATTATGAAAGAGACCAACTGTGCCGCTGTGAAGCTGGAGGGAGGCGTAGAGGTATGCCCGCAGATTAAGGCCATCACAGCAGCATCGATTCCGGTGGTTGCTCATCTGGGACTGACACCCCAGTCCATCAATGCCTTTGGGGGCTACAAGGTTCAGGGCAAGAGCCTGGAAGCGGCAAAAAAACTCATTGAGGACGCCAAAGCTGTGGAGGCGGCTGGTGCCTTTGCCCTCACACTAGAATGTGTGCCGGCCAAACTTGCAGAAATGATTACTAAAGAACTCAGCATCCCAACCATCGGCATCGGCGCAGGAAATGGTTGTGATGGGCAAGTCCTTGTCTATGCGGATATGCTGGCGATGTTCTCTGATTTTCGACCGAAATTTGTCCGCAATTTTGCCAGTGTGGGGGAAGTCATGAGGCAGGCGTTCAAGGATTATGATGCCGCGGTAAAGGATGCCTCTTTCCCGGCGCCGGAACATACTTATAAAATTGACGATGAAGTGATTGAAAAACTTTATTAAAGAATGGAAAAATGCTGCTAAAGAGCTGCTTTTCGATAAGATTTTTACCATATGACTTTAATATTGGTTTTACAAAAGACGGAAAAACTGATAAGATGCGATAGATGATCTGCGGCAGATCGTTATCATATTTCCCGGAGCAGATGGCTGCGGCGGGGACAGATCAGGCAGCAGACGGATACAGGAGGACAATAATGAAAATAGTAAAGACTGTGGAGCAGGTAAGAGAAGAGGTCAGAAAGTGGAGAAAAGAAGGCCTCTCTGTCGGGCTGGTTCCGACCATGGGCTATCTCCATGAAGGCCATGGGAGCCTGATTTCCAAGGCAGTGGCGCAGAATGACCGGGTTGTGGTCAGTGTGTTTGTGAACCCCACCCAGTTCGGACCCAATGAGGATCTTGAGGCGTACCCCAGAGATATAAAAAGAGACGGCGCTCTGTGTGAGAAACTTGGAGCTTCTCTCATTTTCAACCCGGAGCCTGAAGAGATGTACAAGCCCGGTTTCTGTACTCACGTCAACATGGATATTCTTACCACCACCCTTTGCGGAGCAAGCCGGCCGGTCCATTTTGGCGGCGTCTGTACGGTTTGTTCGAAGCTTTTTAACATTGTAAAGCCTGACAGAGCTTACTTTGGGCAGAAGGATGCCCAGCAGCTCGCCATCATCCGCCGGATGGTGGAGGATCTCAACATGGATCTGGAGATTGTGGCCTGTCCCATCGTCCGTGAGGAGGACGGCCTGGCAAAGAGTTCCAGGAACACCTACCTGAACGAGGACGAGAGAAAGGCAGCACTTGTGCTGAGTAAGGCAATCTTCCTGGGACAGGATATGGTCGGACAGGGAGTCACTTCCGCAGCGGAAGTAAAAGGAGCCATGACTGATCTAATTGAGAAAGAGCCCCTGGCCAGAATCGATTACGTGGAAATCGTAGACGGCCTCACCATGCAGCCCATCGAAGAAATCAAGGCACCGGCACTGACAGCTATCGCCGTATATATCGGAAAAACAAGACTGATTGACAACTTTATCGTATAAGTCCGGTGCCACGCGGCCACCAGGGCGCATGCTTGCATGCAGACCTGAGTGGACATGGGGCACGACAAGCGAAATCGAACATGAAGCACGAAGTGCGCTAGCTGCAAAGGCAGGGAGAGGACCGAATCATGTTAATTACAATGTTGAAAGGCAAAATACATAGAGCAACAGTGGTTCAGGCAGAGCTTGACTACGTGGGCAGCATCACGGTGGACCAGGATCTTCTCGATGCGGCAGGAATCAATGAATATGAGATGGTTCAGATTGTAGACGTCAATAACGGGAGCCGTTTTGAGACCTATACGATCGCAGGAGAGAGAGGAAGCGGACTGATCTGCCTGAATGGGGCAGCTGCAAGGTGTGTCAGCGTCAATGACAAGATCATTATCATGTGCTACGCATCCATGACTCCGGAGGAAGCCAGGGACCATAAGCCTTCGGTTGTTTTCGTGAATGATGATAACACCATCAGCCGGATTACCAGTTATGAGAAGCACGGCAGGCTGGCTGACATGAAATAGTTAAGAGAAGGGTGTCAATCAGATAAGCAATGCTGCCCTCCATGGGCGGAGGAACGGAGAGAGATATGTTAAAAGGTAAGACTGTAGTTCTTGGTGTAACCGGCAGCATCGCTGCCTACAAAATTGCAAGCCTGGCCAGCATGCTGGTGAAACAGCACTGTGATGTTCATGTCATCATGACCAGGAATGCCACCAACTTTATTCACCCCACTGTCTTTGAAACTTTGACCGGCAACAAATGTCTGGTGGACACCTTTGACAGAAATTTCCAGTTTCATGTGGCCCATGTGAGCCTGGGACAGAAGGCAGATGTGATGATGATTGCGCCGGCTTCAGCCAATGTGATCGGTAAACTTGCCCACGGGATTGCGGATGATATGCTGACCACAACAGCCCTAGCCTGCACCTGCAGGATCATGGTGTCACCAGCCATGAATGTTCATATGTATGAGAATCCGATTGTGCAGGATAATCTTGGAAGACTGGCGGCTTTCGGTATGGAAGTGATCTCACCGGCCACCGGTTATCTGGCCTGTGGGGACACAGGTGCAGGAAAAATGCCGGAGCCCGCTGTACTCTATGATTACATACTCCGGGAAATCGCCTGCAAAAAGGATATGGAGGACAAAAGAGTGGTGGTTACGGCAGGCCCCACCAGGGAGTCCATTGATCCGGTGCGCTTTATCACCAACCATTCCACGGGAAAGATGGGGTATGCCCTGGCCAGAAGGGCCATGCTCCGGGGCGCTGATGTGACCTTGATTTCAGGCCCTGTGAACCTCGACCCTGTGCCCTTTGTAAAGACGGTACCGGTGGTGACAGCCCAGGATATGTTTGAGGCAGTCAGAGACCATCTTGACGAATGTGATATTCTGATTAAATCTGCGGCGGTGGCAGATTACCGGCCGGCCCATGTCAGCGATGAGAAGGTGAAAAAAGCAGAGGGAGAGATGTCCATCGCCCTTGAGAGGACAAGAGACATCCTGGCTTACGTCGGACAGCATAAAAGACCGGACCAGCTGATCTGCGGTTTCTCCATGGAGACCCAGAATATGCTGGAGAATTCCAGAAAAAAACTGAAGAAAAAGAATCTGGACCTTATTGTGGCCAATAATCTCAAAGAGAAGGGGGCCGGGTTCGGGACCCCCACCAACCGGGTAACGCTGATTAGTGCTGACGATGAGACTGCTCTTCCGCTCATGTCCAAAGAAGAGGTTTCTGACCGGATTCTGGATTACATCCTTAATTTAAAAAAATGAATATCATTGGAGACTGTTTTTCCAATATCTGAAATATGTGATATAATATCAAGGCAGATTCATAATAAATCTTTATGCAGGTTCTTTCGGCTTCACACTGCAGCTAAGGGCCTTCCTGTCCATGCAGGACAAGCATATAAGAGAGAAATGAGGCCGGCCGATGAGTCATATATTGATTATAGATAATGATATGGAAACGATAGAGTTGGAGAAGGAATACCTGGAGATGAACTCCTATACGGTCTCGGTGGAAGTCTCCGGCCGTGAGGGAATGAACCATGCCATGAAGACGGAGGTTGACCTGGTTCTGGCTGCGGTGGATCTTCCGGATATGGACGGTTTTGAAATCTGTAAGCAGATTCGAAAAAAAAGGGATATTCCGGTTTTGTTCGTGTCGGAAAGAGGGGGAGAGATTGATATTGTCAGAGGTCTGGGCGTCGGTGCTGACGATTATATCAGGAAACCCTTCAGCCCCAATGAACTGGTGGCCCGGGTCAAGGCAAACCAGGCCTGTTATGAACGCCTGACAAAAAAAGAGACCGTAGACCGGACCTTTATCACTTATCCCGGCTTTCGCCTGGATAAGGAGTCCAGGAGGGTCTATGTGGATGGAACAGAGAGATTTTTTACGAACAAAGAATTTGACCTGCTCTGCTTTTTAGCTTCCCATCCCAACCGTGTTTACTCGAAGGAGGAATTGTTCAACGCAGTGTGGGGCATGGATTCCTTCGGAGAAATTGCGACGGTGACAGTCCACATCAAAAAGATCCGCAAAAAGATGGGACAGGGCGGCGCAGAGCCCGGTTACATCGAGACGGTCTGGGGTGCAGGTTATCGTTTCAGGGTTCTTCGGGAGGAATAGACGGCTGCTTTTCCCGGGATGCCTTTTGAAAAACAGGAAAAATAAAATAGATTGAAGATGATTTTTTAGCGGATAAAACCCTTCTGTGTGCCAGTGCGCAGGGCCCCTGCAGGATATGGAATGACAACCTGTCTGAAGGGGAACCTGGCGCTGAGACAGGAGGGTTTATGTTGTTTTTTGCTTTATAGGGAATAGCGATTTCCTATAAAGTAAAATCGGAAGATGCACACGCCGCATAGAAGAAGGCAGCGGCAGAGAGCCGAAAAGAAGAGAGGTGGATTATGGGAAAGAAGGACAGGATTCCGATTCTGTATGAGGACGGTCAGTTGATCGTCTGTGAGAAGCCTGCGGGAATCCCCGTGCAGAGCGACAAAACCAGGGACCTGGATGTAATCACGCTGCTTAAAAACCGGATTTTTGAGAGAGAGGGCGCTTTGGAAGAACCTTATCTGACAGCGGTACACCGGCTGGACAGACCGGTGGGCGGCCTGATGGTCCTTGCTCGCAGCAAGACAGCGGCATCCAGTCTGAGTGAGCAGGTCCAGACAGGACTTTTTGAAAAGTATTATCAGGCTGTGTGCTGCGGCAGGCTGGAGGAGGACTTTGGCAGCATGGAGGATTACCTGATCCGGGATGGAAGGAAGAACGTGACTTCCGTGGTAAAGAAAGGGACAAAAGGTGCCAGATATGCCAGCCTTGACTACGAGATGATCGACTGCATCGAAACGAAAAAGGGACCATTGACCTGGGTACTCGTCATCCTGAGAACAGGAAGGCATCATCAGATTCGTGTTCAATTTGCCTCCAGGGGTCTGCCCCTTTATGGGGATACCCGCTACAATCCTGCCTTCCGGGATGCCAAAAAGACCTATTATCAGATTGGCCTGTATGCCACCAGACTTGCATTTCTCCACCCGGAGACGGGGGAGAAGATGGTGTTCAAGACAGAACCCAAGGGGACGGCTTTTGAGCTGATGGATGTGGAGGCCTTTTAGTTTCTGTCAAGGCGCATAAAAAAGGCATGAGCAGCCCGGGAATCAGGCCGGGCAAGTCCATTGACAAAAGGAATCACTTATCTTAAAATGATAAAATGTGACTGATTTAGTACAGATTATATTTTTTATACCAGTTCCCGGATGGCAGCAGTGTCCTGGGTACTGAGATCAGACAGAGGGCCGCGAAGGCCCTGATGAAAGGATAAGATTATGGCTAAAGAAAAGAAGCTGGTGGAAGCGATTACCCCCATGGCGGAGGATTTCGCCCGTTGGTATACGGATGTGGTAGTGAAGGCAGAATTGATCTCTTACTCCAATGTCAAGGGATGTATGATTATCCGTCCCCGCGGTTACGCGATCTGGGAGAACATTCAAAGAGAACTGGACCGCAGGTTTAAGGAAACCGGTGTGGAAAATGTCTACCTGCCTCTACTGATTCCCGAGAGCCTTCTTCAGAAGGAAAAGGACCATGTGGAAGGATTTGCACCTGAGGTTGCCTGGGTTACCCAGGGAGGACAGGAAGAACTGACGGAAAGACTGTGCGTCCGGCCTACATCAGAGACACTTTTCTGTGACCATGTCAAAGATATCGTCCATTCCTACAGGGATCTTCCTCTGGTATACAACCAGTGGTGCTCAGTTCTTCGCTGGGAGAAGACCACCCGGCCTTTCCTTCGTTCTGCGGAGTTTCTCTGGCAGGAAGGGCATACCTTCCATGCGACGGCTGAGGAGGCAGAAGAGCGGACCCGGCAGATGCTGAATGTCTATGCAGATTTTTGTGAAGAAGTTCTGGCAATACCCCTGGTGAAGGGCAAGAAGACAGACAAGGAAAAATTTGCCGGCGCTGAGGCTACCTATACCATAGAAGCCCTTATGCATGACTGCAAGGCGCTTCAGTCCGGAACCAGCCACAATTTCGGCTCAGGTTTTGCGGAAGCCTTCGGCATAGAGTACACCAACAAGGAAAATAAGCTGGTGCCTGTCCATGAGACATCCTGGGGTATGTCAACCCGTATTATCGGTGCCATCATTATGGTACACGGTGATGACAGCGGCCTGGTACTTCCTCCAAGGATCGCTCCGGTACAGACCATGATCATCCCCATCCAGCAGAAGAAAGCGGGCGTGCTTGACAAAGCCTATGAGATTATGGAAGAGCTTAAGGGTGAGTTTTCCGTCAAGGTAGACGCCTCGGACAAGTCCCCCGGATGGAAGTTCTCCGAGCAGGAGATTCAGGGAATCCCGACCAGAATTGAGATCGGTCCCAAGGATATCGCCAACAATCAGGCCGTCATCGTTCGCCGGGACACCAGGGAGAAGATTACAGCACCTCTTGACCAGCTGGCTGACACATTGCATAAAGTTCTGGAAGATATGCAGAAGGATATGTATGACAGGGCGAAAAAACACCTGACTGAGAATACCCACATCGCCCATAACTGGGATGAGTTCAATGATCTTCTTGAGACAAAGCAGGGATTTATCCGTGCTATGTGGTGCGGCGAGCAGGAGTGTGAGGAAGCGATCAAGGAAAAGAATGGAGCGACCACCCGCTGTATGCCTTTTGTACAGGCAAAGCACAGCGATGTGTGCGTTCACTGCGGGAAGCCGGCTAAGGCGGAAGTTTATTTTGGTAAAGCCTACTAACAGGCAGTAGAGAGGAGATTATAATTATGGCAGAGAAGATCGTGGCTGTAGCTGCGGGAAGAGAAATCACAGAGGCGGAGTTCAATGAGTTTCTTGCCAGGATTCCGGAGCAGAGCCGTGCCTATGTGCAGACAGAGGAAGGGCGCCGGCAGGCCCTGACCCAGTATGCCAACTATTTTCTTTTCGAGGCCTTCGGCAAAGAAAAGAAATATGACGAGAATAAAGATTACCAGGAAATGCTGGCCTCCACCACAAGGGAGCTGCTTGCCCAGTATACCCTGACCCAGGAAATGAAGCAGGTCATCCCCACTGAGGAAGAGTGCCGGGCATATTTTGAAAAGAAGAAGGCAGCCTTCGCAGAGGGGGCCAAAGCCAGTGCCAAACATATCCTGACGGATTCCGAGGAGCAGAGCCTCAGGATCCTTGAGGAGATTAAGTCCGGCAAAAAGAGCTTTGAGGATGCAGCAAAGGAGTATTCCTCCTGTCCGTCCAGTGCCAAAGGAGGAGATCTCGGTACATTTTCCAGAGGGCAGATGGTGCCGGAGTTTGACGAGGCGGTCTTTGGCGCGGAGACAGGAAGCCTGCTCGGGCCGGTCAAGACTCAGTTCGGATATCATCTGATTCGTGTCGATGCCCTCAATCAGGGCCAGGAAGCTACGTTTGAGAAGGCCCTGCCCCAGATTCTCAATCAGCTGACCAACCAGAAACAGAATGATGCCTACATGGCACTCAGGGCATCTTTGATAGAAAAATATGGTTTGGAGTTTAAGTAGTTGTCAATTTTGACTTTATTTTTTCAGGGATTGAGGTTATAATGGTTATACCATATTAACTTAGGGCGATGAATGTCTCATCGACAAACTGCACAAGCAGAATACATATTCGGAGGTAAATGAATTATGGGATTAGTATCAGCTAAAGAAATGTTAGAGAAGGCTAAAGCCGGCAAGTATGCTGTTGGCCAGTTCAACATCAACAACCTTGAGTGGACTAAAGCAATCCTCCTGACAGCTCAGGAGAACAATTCCCCCGCTATCCTTGGTGTTTCCGAGGGCGCAGGCAAGTACATGGGCGGATACGATGCAGTAGTAGGTATGGTTAATGGTTTGATGCAGGATCTTAACATCACAGTTCCGATCGCTCTTCATCTTGACCACGGCAGCTATGAAGGCGCTAAGAAGTGTATCCTTGCTGGTTTCTCCAGCATCATGTTTGATGGATCTTCCCTTCCTTTTGAAGAGAACGTTGAGAAGACAAAAGAGCTTGTAGCTGCTTGTAATATCTTAGGTCTTTCCCTCGAGGCTGAGGTTGGATCCATCGGCGGTGAGGAAGACGGCGTAGTTGGTCTTGGTGAGTGCGCAGATCCTGAAGAGTGTAAGACAATTGCTGATCTCGGCATCACAATGCTCGCAGCAGGTATCGGTAACATCCACGGTGTATATCCGGACAACTGGGCTGGATTACAGTTTGACGTTCTTGATGCTATCCAGCAGAAGACAGGAGCTATGCCACTGGTACTTCACGGCGGCACAGGTATCCCGGATGACATGATCAAGAAGGCCATCAGCCTGGGCGTTTCCAAGATTAATGTTAATACAGAGTGTCAGTTAGTATTTGCTGAGGCTACACGTAAGTACATTGAGGCTGGCAAGGATCAGCAGGGCAAGGGATTTGATCCTCGTAAGCTGTTAGCTCCTGGTTTCCAGGCAATCAAGGATAAAGTTAAAGAGAAGATGGAAGTATTTGGATCCATCGACAAAGCGTGAGCAATCATTGCTTGACAATAAGGCATCAGTCAGATTTGTGGTAAGGATCTGAGAGATAAAAAGAGACGGTCATCCGCTTTTGGCAGATGACCGTCTCTTTGCGTGATAAAGATTTTCTTCGATTGTCTTGCCTGAGATGTGAAACTGATACTGAAGAAGAATCTTTAAGACGCAGTCAGATTTACAGCTCTATACCGGCTCTGAGAAGTCTGTTTGATATCTCAGGGCCGATCAGGACCGTCACGATGATTTTAATAAGGTCCCCGGGGATAAAGGGAATCATACCGGCCATAAGTGCTGCCGGCAGTGTCAGTCTGGCAGTGAACATGAGCCAGGCAGTACCAATGATATAGAGGACCAGGGTTGCCCCGAGTGAGCCAAGGACCATGACCGGACGCGGCCAGCCTTTTCTGAAAGCGATTCCGCAGAGAATCACCAAGGGAAGATATCCGATCAGATATCCCCCGGTAGGTCCGAAAAGAACGCCCGCCCCTGAACCGTAACCGGAGAATACCGGCATGCCCGCCAGGCCGAGAACCAGATAGAGAAGCACGCTCCCGGCACCTCGACGGGATCCCAGCAGAACAGCAGTCAGGTACACGGCAAAGGTTCCCAGGGAAATCGGTACCAGGCTGCCGGGAAGGGGGATAGACAGTGGGGCAAGCAGGCAGATGACAGCTGCCATCAGGGCGGTCGTCACCAGCTGCAGGGTGGAATACGCGTTGGAAGAAATATTTTCATTCATTATATTAATCTCCTTGTGTGCAGCATCGCTGTAGTGTTTGCCTTTTCTCTTAAAGGACGAGAGTATTATAATTCAGAAACAGAAAAATTGTCAACCTAAATAGCGATTATAAGTTGACAATTGAACAAGAAAGAGGAAATACTGCTTTTCACAGACAGAGCTTCTTGTTATAATACGGATAGCTGTGTCGGTGGAGCCGGCGGAGGACTGAACATATGGAAGGAAGAAATAATGCCATGAACCAAAAAATCAAGACCCGGATTAACTCTGATGAGTTGAAATGTCCTAAGTGCGGACATGCCCATACCTGGAAAAAATATGTGACGATCAATGCCCTCGAAAAAATGGATATGAAAAAGAAGGTATTGAAAAATGAGATATACCAGTTTACCTGTGAGAAGTGTGAATTCAAGGCTCCCCTCACCTACAACAGCCTGTATGCTGACCCTAAGAAACATCTGATGATTTATCTGGCGCCGGTCATGGACACATCGGTGGAGGATAGACTGGAGGAGCTGAACGGCCTGCAGAAAGGCGGCGTGAAAAGGCTGGTGGATAATATCAATGATCTCAAGGAGAAGATCATGATTGCCGACAATCATCTGGACGACCGGGTGATCGAACTTTTAAAGATTGCTTATATCAGCCGAATCAAGAAAGAGATGGATGATGATACCATGCAGGATATCCTTTTTGATTACAACGGCGGCCAGCTGTGGTTTATGCTCTTTTTTGAGAAGAAGGGGATAGGCCGGATGCCTCTGGACCTGGAGCATTACCGACAGATCGAGCGTCAGTATCGGTTGGGAATCCTGGATCAGTCCACGGATTCTTTCATGAAAGTGGACCTGGAATGGGCAGGAAAAGTGATGTTCCGCCGGTAAAAATTTCCCTTGCATGGGTATTTCACTTGTGTTATAATACAAAAGCTGTTTATCGAGAAGAAAGGGAGAACTATCCGAAAGTGGGAGAAGAATCAACCATTTTCTGATAGTCCGCCCGGAGAATATACATTTTTAAGAGGTGAGTAAAGATGCGTGAAGGAATCCATCCAAAGTATTATCAGGCAAAAGTAGTATGTAACTGTGGCAACCAGTTTGTGACAGGATCCACAAAAGAGGATATCCATGTTGAGATCTGTTCCAAGTGTCATTCTTTCTACACTGGTCAGCAGAAGGCTGCACAGGCTCGCGGCCGTATCGATAAGTTCAATCGTAAGTATGGTATGACTCAGAATTAGCAGTAAAATAGAGCTATAGAATGGCGGCGGTGCAATTGAGTCACGGGAGTTATCCGGTGGCTTTTGTATCGTCGTTTTTACGTATGTTATATCCGCAGCCGGGTGATCAGGGAGGTGGAAGATTGAAAAGAACAATGATTGGTGGTCAGGCAGTGATGGAAGGTGTCATGATGAAGAATCTTGACAATTACGCCGTGGCTGTCCGTAAGCCGGATCATGAGATTATCATTGAGAGGGGAGAGTACCGCAGTCTGTCCGAGAGATATGCTGTCTGCAGGCTGCCGATTATCCGAGGTGTGATCAGTTTTGGAGAGTCCCTCTATATAGGAATGAAAACGTTGACATTCTCCTCGGAATTTTTTGAGGAGGAAGAAGGGGAACCCGGGAAGTTTGAAAAGTTTCTCACCGGCCTGCTCGGAGACAAGCTGGACAAGGTTATTATGGGCATCACCATGGTTTTTTCAGTGATCATAGCAGTGGGTCTCTTTATGCTGCTTCCCTTCTATCTGTCTAATTTCCTGAAACCTGTGGTGACCTCAGATGCTCTGAGGACCGGGATTGAAGGATTGATCCGTGTGGCCATATTTTTCCTTTATCTCCTGCTGATCTCGAGAATGGAAGAGATCAACAGGGTGTTCATGTACCATGGCGCAGAGCACAAGACCATCAATTGCCTGGAGCATGGAGAAGAATTAAAGCCGGAGATTATCAAGAAGTATTCCCGGCTTCACAAGAGATGTGGAACCAGTTTTCTTCTGATTGTTATGATCGTAAGTATTATCGTCTTTATGTTTATCCGGGTTGACAGCCTTTTGTGGAAGTTTCTGCTGCGGATCCTGCTGGTGCCTCTGGTGGCAGGGATCTCCTATGAGTTTATCCGCCTGGCCGGAAGGAGTGAGAATCCTATTGTCAATGCCCTGAGCAGGCCGGGAATGTGTCTGCAGTACCTGACCACCCGGGAGCCGGATCTGGAGATGATTGAGGTGGCGGTGTCGGCCGTGGAAAGTGTCTTTGACTGGAGAGAGTACCAGGAGGCCATGAGAAATGGCCAGATTGAAGATTGACAGCCCCGTTGCCTGACAAAAGCACTGTCATCCCGCAGAGAACCGGAGGAGACTATGAAGGAAATTGCCGAGAAAGAGAAAGGAAATCGCCTGGACCTGACTCTGGACCAGGTCAGAGGCCTGCTGAGAGAGGCGGGCATAGAGTCGTGGTCCTATGAGTCCTGGGCCCTTCTGGAGTGGAAGCTGGGCATTCGCAGGGGAGACTATTATATGGATCCCGGCAGACTGCTGTCTGAGGACCAGGAAGGGATATTGCTGCAGGCCGCCAGGGAACGGACCGGGAGGAAACCTCTCCAGTATATGATGGGGGAGTGTGAATTCATGGGATATTCTTTTCTGGTGGATGAGCGGGTGCTGATTCCCCGTCAGGATACAGAACTGCTGGTGGAGACAGCCCTGGATTGGATCCGCCCCTGCTGTAAATCCAAAAGACCGGTACGGGTCCTTGATCTTTGTACCGGCAGCGGAGCCATTGGAATCAGTGTGAAGCTGATGTGCCCTGATGCCGGGGTGACGGTCAGTGATATTTCTCCGGATGCTCTGGCAGTGGCCAGGGAGAACTGGGAGAGACTGAGAAAGGAAAGTGGAATAATTTCAGGAACCCGGGACGGATCTGAATCAGGCTTCCGCATTGTGGAGAGTGATCTTTTTGACAGGATTCCGGAGAGATTTGATTTTATTCTGTCCAACCCCCCCTACATTCCCACAGAGGAGATTGAAAGACTGATGCCGGAAGTCAGGGATTATGAGCCCCGGCTGGCCCTGGACGGGGAAAGTGACGGTCTGAAGTTCTACCAACAGATCTGCAGCCAGGCGGGACAACATCTCTTTGAAGGGGGATGCCTCATCCTGGAGATTGGCGCTGACCAGGGGGAGGCTGTGTCGAGGATGATGACAGACCAGGGTTTTGAACAGGTGGAGGTCCGGAAGGACCTGGCCGGCCTGGACCGGCTTGTGACCGGATACTATGGTATAGATTGAAAGAGTTAAGGAGGAGAACCATGTTTGATAAATTGGAGGATCTGGTCATCAGACTGGAAGAGGTTATGAGAGAGCTCAGTGACCCGGAAGTGGTGAATGACCAGGAGAAATTCCGAAGTCTGATGAAGGAGCAGAATGATCTGACCCCCATCGTAGACAAATACAACGAGTACAAAGAAGCAAAGCAGACCATCGAAGACAGCGTGGAGATGCTGGAAGAGGAGAATGATGAGGAGATGAGGGAATTGCTCAAGGAAGAGCTTTCTGAAGCAAGGACCAATGTCTCTAAGTGTGAGGAAGAACTGAAGATCCTCCTCCTTCCCAAAGACCCCAACGACGAGAAGAATGTTATTGTGGAGATTCGTGCCGGAGCCGGCGGAGACGAGGCAGCTCTTTTTGCTGCAGAGATCTACCGTATGTATAAGGCTTACGCCGATGCCCATCGCTGGAAGACAGAGTTCATTGATGTCAATGAGAATGGTCTTGGAGGTTTCAAAGAGGCTTCCTTTATGATCAATGGCCGCGGCGCTTACTCTCGTCTGAAATATGAGAGCGGAGTGCACAGAGTGCAGCGTATCCCGGCCACGGAGTCCGGCGGAAGAATTCATACTTCCACCATCACCGTGGCCATTATGCCTGAGGCGGAGGAAGTGGATGTGCAGCTGGATATGAATGACTGCCGCTTTGACGTGTTCCGGGCTTCCGGCAACGGCGGCCAGTGTGTCAATACGACGGATTCCGCGGTGCGTCTTACTCATATCCCGACAGGAATCGTCATTTCCTGTCAGGATGAGAAGTCCCAGCTGAAGAATAAAGACAAGGCCATCAAGGTACTCCGGGCCCGCCTCTATGATCTGGAACAGCAGAAAGCCCACGATGCAGAGGCTGAACTGAGAAAGAGCCAGATTGGAACCGGTGATCGGGCAGAGAAGATCCGTACTTACAATTTCCCGCAGGGAAGGGTGACAGACCACAGGATCAAGCTGACGCTTCACCGGCTGGAAAATATATTAAATGGTGACCTTGATGAAATTATTGACAGCCTGACAGCAGCAGACCAGGCAGCCAAGCTGTCCAGACTGCAGGAGATTGGAGCGTAAACCATGAGAAAATGGGAGAAGCTGATCCGGAAGGTTGTTCCCTATGTTCCGGGAGAACAGCCGAAAGGTGATAACATTATCAAGCTGAACACCAACGAGAATCCCTATCCGCCTTCCCCGAAGGTATCGGCCTGTCTGGGAGAGACTGGCAGTTTGAGAAAATACCCTGATCCTGCCGCAACAGACCTGGTTCAGGCCATCGCAGATTACAAGGGACTGAAAGAGAGTCAGGTTTTCGTCGGCGTCGGCTCCGATGACGTGCTGGCCATGGCCTTTATGACATTTTTTAATGGAGAAGACCCAATCCTTTTTCCGGATATCACTTACTCTTTTTATGATGTCTGGGCGGATCTTTTCCGGATTCCTTATGTAAAAACAGCATTGGATGAGAATTTCTTCATCAGGAAAGAGGACTATCGCAGACCAAACGGGGGAATTATCTTCCCCAATCCAAACGCACCGACAGGAGTCTCCATGCCGCTTGCGGACGTGGAGGACATTCTTGCCCACAATCAGGATGTCATCGTCATCGTGGATGAAGCCTATGTGGATTTCGGTGGGGAGACTGCTCTCGGACTGCTGGACAAATATGAGAATCTTCTTGTGGTTCAGACCTTTTCCAAATCCAGGTCCCTGGCCGGTTTGCGCATCGGCTACGCCATGGGTTCTGAAAGACTGATCAGAGCAATCAATGATGTCAAGTATTCTTTCAATTCCTATACCATGAATCAGCCTTCTATTTTGCTGGGAAAGGCTTCTGTGGAAGATGAAGCCTATTTCCGCGAGACCATTGCCAGGATTGTGGAAACGAGAGAATGGTTTAAGAAAGAGATGAAGAAGCTGGGATTTTCTTTCCCGGAGTCCAAAGCTAATTTCATATTTGCCACTCACAGATTCGTACCTGCCAGAGAAATTTTTGAGGCGGCCAGAGAAGAGAATATTTACGTTAGATATTTTCCAAAACCCCGCATAGATAATTATCTGAGAATTACCATAGGAACCCGGGAGGAGATGCAAAAGCTTCTTGATTTTCTAGGTAAATATCTGTAAACTATAGCTATAACATCTAATCTTTAATATTATAGATTTAAAAATCTGTCTTCTGGACAGTGGCAGGGAGGATTACGTATGAAAAGAATATTGTTCGCGGCATCGGAGTGTGTTCCCTTTATAAAGACCGGCGGTCTCGCAGACGTTGTCGGCGCGCTTCCGAAAGAGTTTGACAAAAACGAGTGGGACGTGCGGGTGATCATACCCAATTACCGGACCATTCCGGATCAGTACAGAAACAATTTTGAGTATGTCACACATTTTTATATGGATGTTGGCCCTCTGATCAAAAATCAGCATGTGGGAATCATGAAGTATGAATTGAATGGCATCACCTATTACTTCATTGATAACCTGGAGTATTTTGGCGGCGAAAGGGCTTACTACGACACCAGAACAGATGTGGAGCGCTTTACTTTCTTCTGTAAGGCTGTGCTCTCTATTCTTCCGGTGGTGGATTTCCGTCCGGATCTCATTCACTGCCATGACTGGCAGACAGGTCTGATTCCTGTTTACCTGAAGACAGAGTTTCAGGGGAACCCCTTCTTCTGGGGAATCAAGACCATGATGACCATCCACAACCTTCGCTTCCAGGGCGTTTGGGATATTAAGACCATGAAAGGCCTGTCCGGGCTGCCGGATGACCTCTTTACGCCGGACAAGCTGGAGTTCAATAAGGACGCCAATATGCTGAAGGGCGGCATCGTCTATTCTGATTTCATCACGACAGTCAGCAATACCTATGCCAGAGAGATCCAGACACCTTATTACGGTGAAGGACTTGACGGCCTGCTGCAGGCCAGAGACCAGAGCCTCTTCGGTATCGTGAACGGTATTGATTACAGTCTCTATGATCCCAAGAACGACAAGGCTCTCTACAAGAATTATACTGTGAGATCTTTCAAGAAGGGCAAGGCCGAGAATAAAGCAGCTCTCCAGGAGCAGCTGGGTCTTGACGTGGATCCTGACAAGTACATGATCGGACTGATTTCCAGATTGACTGATCAGAAGGGTCTGGATCTGGTTCGCTATGCGATGGACCGACTGATCGATGATTATACACAGATTGTTGTAATCGGAACCGGAGACCCGGCTTACGAAGACCTTTTCCGCTGGTATGCAAGCAGCTGCCCAGGCAGGGTATCAGCCAATATTCTCTACTCCGACGATCTGGCCCACAAGCTTTATGCTGCAGCGGACGCATTTTTGATGCCGTCCCTCTTTGAGCCCTGCGGCCTGACCCAGATTATCGCATTCCACTATGGTACTGTTCCGATCGTCCGTGAAACCGGAGGATTGAAAGATACTGTCATCCCACTGAATGAGTTTGAGGATACCGGAGACGGTTTCTCCTTCACCAACTACAATGGGGATGAGCTGATTAATACAGTGAACTACAGTAAGTACATCTTCTTTGAGCAGAAGAAGCTGTGGGAGAATATGGTGAAGCGCGGCATGAAGAAGGATCTTTCCTGGAGTGTTTCCAAGAAGCGTTATGAGGAGCTTTACAATACACTGATCGGAAGATAAGAGATTATTTCAAAAGATTTTTCAAGGCACTGCCTCATCGCAGAAGGCGGTGCCTTTTGATTTGTCAGATTAGAGAAGACGGGAGTGATTTTATTGCATTATCGTTGTCAGAACTGCGGAGGAAATGTCGTATACGATCCGGAAAAAAAGAAGATGGTCTGCGAAAGCTGCAGAAGTGAGGAGAGCCAGGTGATCATCCCCCAGAAGGCACTTCATGTCTGTGGCAGCTGCGGTGCGGTCATCGAGGCAGGCGACCATACCTTCAGCACCAGATGTCCCTACTGCCAGACCTATCTTATTTTTGAAGACCGCCTCGAAGAGCGGAAACCGGATCTGGTTCTCCCCTTTGAACTCTCCAGGCAGACTGCCGGAGACCTCCTGAAAAAGGCCTATCAGGATCAGATGTTCCTGCCGAAAAACTTTTGTTCTGCCTCAAGCATCGAGGCCATGGAAGGAATTTATGTCCCATATTTTATGGTGGATTTAAAAAGCCACACCCACTTTGAGGGAGAGGGAGATATTGTCCGCGTATGGACATCCGGGAACTATGAGTATACGGAAACCAGTATTTTTAAGGTGCGAAGAGAGTTTGAAGTAGATTACAGTAAGATGCCGGTGGACGCAGCCTCCTCCATGGATGATCACCAGATGGACCTTATGGAACCATACAACTATGAGGAACTAAAGGATTTTGATACGGAGTATCTGTCAGGTTTTTTCGCAGACACCTATGACGAAGATGAGGAGGCGATACTGCCGAGAGCCAAGGAGAAGGCAGAGAAATATTCCGGAGAGTATCTCCATAGTATGACGACAGACTACCAGGTACTGAGACCTCTCACTGATCAGACAGATCACCAGGTCAATGGGATCCATTATGCTTTTCTTCCTGTCTGGAAGTACATCTACCGGTTCCGGAATCATAACTACGAATTTTTTGTAAATGGTCAGACAGGGAAAGTGACCGGGGAGCCGCCGGTGGACTGGATGCGAGGTCTGGTTGGAACAGGTGTCCTGGGGGTATCCGTTTTCCTGCTGCTGCAGTTTTTCTTCTATTTTCTGGGGGTGTTGTAAATGGCAAAAGTACAATGGAGAATCATAAAAATCTGTCTCGCCGCTGCCGCTGTGTTTCTGCTGCTGGGACTGATTTGTGAGCATGTGCTGTGGTCGAAGGTTCTGGTGAATCATACAGCCCGGACAAACACACAATGCACAACGGATCAGAGAGTATTTGATGAAGCGGGAAAACTGACCGTGGAAGAAAAGAAGAAACTGGAATCGGAGATTGCCGAGGATGAGCAGAAGGCCGGGGCAGACATGGTGCTTCTTATTGTGGATGATGCCTCTCTCTCCGGATATGATGTGCTGAGGGATTATGCCCAGAATGTGTATCTTGACCATCATTTCGGCTGGAATGAAGCCGATGGCGACGGGATGCTTTATGTGGACAACTGGGCCACAGGGGAGACATGGATGGCTGTCAGGGGTTCCTGTGAAAAGAAGATCGGCACCAGGACTCAGCAGTATATTATGAAAGGCTGCAACAAATATGTGAACAGTGATCCCTATAAGGGCTACAGTACTCTGATGAAGCTTTTCACTTTGAAGATGGTCAGCCTGAACCTTTTCCGTCTCAATATACCCTGGTGGATCTGTCTGGCCATCGCACTGGTGATCATGCTGATCAGCGGCTGGATGCAGTATTCCAGTCATACAGCTTCAGACACTACGGTCATGTCGACCTACGTGGCTGAAGGAGGTATGAGAGAGATTGCCAGGGAGGATATCTTCCTGAGCAAAAACGTGGTCTGTACCGAGATCAAGCAGGAGGACGACCGGCATGGTGGCGGCAGCGACTGGGATATCGGTGGAACGGGAGGTTTTGGCGGAAGCGGAGGGTTCCACTAATCCCTTGACAATCTTTTTTCTTGTGTTAAAATAAGTCTCGACAAATATAGTTGCTTTTCATTATAAAAGATAACTTGCTGACGAGGAAGATTTCATTCAAAGCAGCACAGCAGAGAGGGGAGCCCGGGCTGAAAGTTCCCTGTGGTGCAGAAGGAAGTTACCACCTCCGAGAGGTCCTTAATCGGATCCGGCCGACACCGTTACCGTCTCAAAGAGCTGATCTGTCCATGGGAAGACATGGCAGATAAGCAGGGTGGAACCGCGACAGGTCCCAGGAAACAGGAAGTTATGTCTGATTCCTGAATTATGGAAATATCGTCCCTGCTCCGCAATGAATGTTGTGGAGCAGGTTTTTTTTCGCAATCAGAGATTTGTTTTCCCGCAGCTTATGTTATTCCGAGGCACAATAATCCGAGGCACAAAGAGTATGATGATTGAAAAAATGAGCAAAAGCAAAGGAAAAAAGAAAAAATTGAAAATGGGAGAGTTCTTTCAGGGCAGGGCAGGAAGAAATTTTCTGCTGGTTATGGAATTTCTGCTGGCAGCGGCATTTTTGCTTAAGACTGATCTGTGGTACGACCCCACGGCCGAGACTTTCCTGAAACGGTTTTACGCAGACTCACTGACCATCTGCGTCGGCCTTTGGATCCTCCTGGTAATTCTGACAGTGAAGAAAGTGAATCTGTCTGACAAAGCCAACAGGATCCTGACCTGGGTAGCGGCTCTGACTGTGCCGGCGGTGGCTTTTCTCTGGCTGGAGTTTTACAATGATATGCAGTTCTGGGGACCGGTTTTTCAGATCGAAGCCCGGTATCTCATCCTGGACCTGCTGATTTATTATGGAATCTATATGCTGCTCCTCCTGATATTTAATAATGTGCGGGGAGCAAGCATTGCCATGATTATAGCCACGACATTTTTCGGAATCATGAACTATGAGCTCACGGTATTCCGAAGTATGTCCTTTATCGCTTCGGATATATTCTCTTTGCTGACGGCTGTCTCTGTGGCCAATACTTATACGCCCGATATTGATGTGGATACCGCAGAGTTCTTTTTCCTGTCCTTGGTGCTTGTGGCGCTTCTGTTTAAGCTGCGGAAAAAGAAGCTTTTTCAGTGGAGAGGCCGTCTTGCCTATCTGGCTCTCGTATGTGTCATGTCCACAGCCTTTGTTCAGGTCTATGTGTTCAGCGATTATCTGGAGAGCATCGGGGTGGATTTCCGGGTCTACCGGCCCCAGTACAAATACCGGTTCTATGGAACTTTGCTTACCACGGTAAGGACTTTCGGCTATCTACACGTGACAGAGCCGGAAGGATATTCCTTAGAGGCTGTGAAGAAGATTACAAAGAAGTATGATGCTCTCTCTCTTACGAAAGAGAAATTGGAAAAGAAGGACAAAGTCAAGGCAGCGGAGCTGCCCGCTTCCGGGGAGGAAACCAAAATCCCGGAGGCTATCAACGGGGACAGGAAACAGCCTAATGTGATCGTGGTCATGAATGAATCCTTCGCAGACTTAAGCGTACTGGGACCCATGCGGGTCACAGAGGATTACATACCATTCTTCCGGTCTCTGAAGGAGAATACCATCAAGGGATATACCTACTCCTCGGTGTTCGGAGGAAATACAGCGAACTCAGAATTTGAGTTTCTCACCGGTAATACCATGGGTTTCCTTCCGGACAATTCGGTCCCCTATCAGTTGTTTCTGCGTGACAAAACAGCAGGGCTGACCTACACGTTAAAGGACCAGGGCTACGGTCCCTGCCTGGCCCTCCATCCTTATTTCAATACCGGTTACAGCAGGTACAGGGTCTATCCTCTTATGGGATTCGACCGCTTTTATACCTCTGATGATTTCTCGGTCTTTACGGATACGGTCAATTATCATATCACAGACCAGGAGGATTACCGGAAGATTATCAGTCTCTATGAACAGAACCGACGGTCCGGCAAGCCCTTTTATCTATTTAATGTGACCATGCAGAATCATGGCAGTTATACGGGAGATCTCTCTGAGACCGGGGACAGGGTCAGACTGATGGGCGGGCTGACTTTCTTTTATAAAACCATGGAGTTCCTCAACATGATCCGCATGTCTGACGATGCTTTGGAGGACCTGGTCACATATTTTCAAAATGTGGATGATCCTACAGTCATCGTCTTTTTCGGAGACCATCAGCCGGATCTGGATGAAAGCATTTACAAAGCCATTATGGGTGGGGAAAAAAGCGTTGACGAGCTGGAGGGAGAAGAGCTTGAACAACTCTATAAAGTCCCTTTCATGATCTGGGCCAATTATGACATCGAAGAAAAGACGGTGGAGAGAACCAGTAATAATTATCTGTCTACCTATCTGGCCGATGTCACCGGAATGAAAAAGACAGGCTACCTGCAGTACCTCAGTGATTTGAGGGAAAAGGTTCCCTG
>JBGUIF010000020.1:0-13976 GCA_045112755.1 Anaerobutyricum sp. | reverse complement strand
CTGGCGAGAAATGCCTGCGCCGGCCAGGTGGACGGGAAAACTGTAGATCTGCGCACCATTATTGATCAGGACTGCAGCCTCAATATTTTTACCTTCAACGATGATGAAGGGAAGCTGGCCTTCCGCCATACCACATCCCATGTTCTTGCCCAGGCAGTAAAAAGACTCTACCCTGAGGCCAGACTGGCCATCGGCCCGGCCATCGAGGATGGGTATTATTATGACTTTGACATAAAGCCCCTGACCAGAGAAGAACTGGATGCCATAGAAAAAGAAATGAAGAAGGTCATCAAAGAGAATCCGCCCATCGAGCGATTTGAGCTGCCCCGGGAAGAGGCCATCCGTTTTATGGAAGAGAGAGAGGAGCCCTACAAGGTGGAGCTGATCAGGGACCTTCCGGAGGATGCGGTGATCAGTTTCTACAAGCAGGGTGATTTTACAGACCTCTGCGCGGGACCTCACCTGATGAGCCTGAAGCCCATCAAGGCCTTTAAACTGACCTCCTCATCCGGCGCCTACTGGAGAGGAAATGAGAAGAATAAAATGCTCACCAGAATCTACGGAACTTCCTTCACAAAGAAAGCGGATTTGGCAGAGCGTCTGAAATATCTTGAGGAGATCAAGCTGCGTGACCATAACAGGCTGGGAAGAGAGATGGATATCTTTACCACAGTGGATGTCATCGGCCAGGGACTTCCCCTCTTTATGCCAAATGGTACCAAGATGATTCAGAAGCTGCAGCGCTGGATCGAGGACCTGGAAGACTACGAATGGGGCTATGTACGGACCAGAACACCTATGATGGCCAAGTCCACCCTCTACAAGATTTCCGACCATTGGTATCATTATAAAGATGGTATGTTTGTCTTTGGCTATGAGAATAAAGCGGATCTGGAAAATGCAGAGGAGGCAGCCAGAGAGATTCATGGGGTACAGGACCTTAACCTGATCGAACATGACGCCGACGCAGATGCCTATGCGCTGCGTCCCATGACCTGCCCCTTCCAGTACTATGTCTACAAAGCCCGCCAGAAGAGTTATCGTGACCTGCCCTATCGTATGGGAGAGACATCCACGATATTCAGAAATGAGGATTCCGGCGAGATGCACGGCCTGACCCGTGTCCGTCAGTTTACGATCTCCGAGGGACATCTGGTCTGTACACCGGAACAGATCGACCAGGAGTTCAAGAACTGTGTCAGCCTGGCCAAGTATTGTCTGACGACTCTGGGCCTGGAGGAAGACGTCACTTACCGGATGTCCAAGTGGGATCCGGAGAATGCCGATAAATATCTGGGTACGGCCGAAGAGTGGGACAAGGTACAGGGCATCATGAGGGAGATCCTGGATGAGATCGGTCTTGATTATGTGGAGGCTGACGGTGAGGCGGCCTTCTATGGACCCAAGCTGGATATCCAGGCAAAGAATGTATATGGCAAAGAGGACACCATGATTACAATCCAGCTCGATATGTTCCTGTCCGAGCGCTATGATATGTACTACATCGATCAGAACGGAGAGAAAAAGCGTCCTTATATCATCCACAGGACTTCTCTGGGATGCTATGAGAGAACTCTGGCATGGCTGATTGAGAAATACGCCGGCAAGTTCCCGACCTGGCTCTGCCCAGAGCAGGTTCGTATTCTTCCGATTTCTGAGAAATATGCGGATTATGCTCAGGAAGTTTTTAAAGAACTTCGAAGAAACGGCGTGGATGTCCAGGTGGACAACCGGTCTGAAAAGATTGGCTACAAAATCCGTGAGGCCCGCATGGACAAGATTCCTTATATGCTGATCGTGGGTGCCAAGGAGCAGGAGGATGGTCTTGTTTCTGTCCGCAGCCGCTTCGCCGGTGATGAGGGACAAAAGCCACTGGCTCAGTTCGTCAATGAGATCTGTGAGGAGATTCGGACCAAGGAGATTCGCCGTGAACTCCCCCCGGATGAAAAGAAATAAGAGTCGATAGATAAGATTCATTTTATTACTGGAAAATTTTTTGCTCCCTTTCAGTAAAAAGTGCCAAGGAATACCACGAAATGTCCAATTTTTTCATAGAAGATTGAAAAAGCATATGCTATAATACTCTTGAGTGATTATAGGTTTCTATAATATTTAATGATTGATTGGAGATGGTGTGAAGCCGAAAGTGTTTCTGACGGTTTTATACCGGTTTTTGGAAGCAGTTGTGGGAATGATCTTTGACTGCTTGAGAATATATGAAAAAGGAGCGGGAGTTATGGGTGTTGATATTAGAGAATTATTACCGAAAGATACGGAAGGCAGACTGAGAATTATTCAGGAGACTGTTCCCGGCAGACAGATTACACTGGCTCATGTGATTACTAGTCCAAAGCCAATCGTATATCGTAAGCTTGGTTTGAACCCGGATATTGATTTCGAGCGTTCAGCAATTGGAATCATCACAGTAACTCCTTCTGAGTCAGCGGTCATCGGTGCGGATATTGCAATCAAGAGTGGTGATGTCTATCTTGGATTCGTAGATCGTTTCAGTGGAACCCTGATTCTCACAGGAAGGATTTCCTCAGTGGAGTCTGCACTTCAGGCAGTGATTCACTATTTCCAGAACGAGCTGGGCTATGCCACCTGTCCGCTCACGAAGAAATAAGACACGAGTTTCTACTGACAGTGCACAACCAGATAAGTTTATTGATCAAGGCAGAGCCCCTCGGGATTCTGCCTTTTTTCATCTGACAGGGAAATGTGACAGAAAATTACGAATTCTGTTTTTCTGAAAGACAGGATAATGCCGGCATAAAGAGAGGACGGACGCATCACTGATACAGAGGAGGGAGAGTGAGGATGGCTGCCATTAGCAATGATTGGGCAGAGGCACTCAAAGCAGAGTACCGAAAACCCTATTACAAAAGCTTATATTATAAATTGAAGGAGGAATATCAGAGTCATCTGGTATATCCTCCGGCTGAGGACATTTTTAATGCCTTTCATTTGACACCGCTCAAAGATGTCAAGGTTGTCATTCTGGGCCAGGACCCTTACCATGGAGACGGCCAGGCCCACGGACTCTGCTTTTCCGTGAAACCGGAGGTGGAGACGCCGCCCTCCCTGGTAAATATATACAAAGAACTCCATGATGATCTGGGCTGCTACATTCCCAATCATGGCTGCCTGGAGAAGTGGGCACAACAGGGCGTTCTTTTGTTGAATACTGTGTTGACGGTGCGTGCCCATCAGCCAAACTCCCACCGGAATATTGGCTGGGAGGAGTTTACCGATGCGGCGATCCGTGTCCTCAATACTCAGGACAGGCCTATCGTCTATCTGCTTTGGGGAGGGCCGGCCAGAAAGAAGAAGGTCATGCTGGACAATCCCGGCCATCTGATTCTGGAAGCGCCTCATCCAAGCCCTCTGTCTGCTTATCGGGGCTTTTTCGGCTGCCGTCATTTCAGTCAGGCCAATGATTTTCTGCGCTTTCATCAAATGGAAGCCATTGACTGGCAGATTGAGAATATGCCTCGGTGAAAACATGGATGAACGAGATGGGGAAATAAAATAGATTTATATTTTTGAATATATAGAAGAGAGGAGAAACCCTATGAAAGTTGAGTTTATCTGCTACCCAAAGTGTTCCACCTGCCGTAAGGCTCAAAAATGGCTGGATGAGCATGGGATTGAATATGAGATCAGGAAGATTCATGAGAATAATCCCTCAGAGGAAGAACTGAAGCTGTGGAGAGATAGGAGCGGCCTTCCTCTGAAAAGGTTTTTTAATACCAGCGGTCAGATCTACAGGCAGAATAAGCTGAAGGACAAGCTGCCTGGCATGAGCGAGGAGGATCAGTACCGCCTGCTGGCCACAGATGGTATGCTGGTAAAAAGACCGATTCTGCTAAGCGAAGATCAGGTATTGGTCGGCTTTAAAGAGAAAGAGTATGAGGAGGCTCTGATCCGGGAATAAGTATGACTAGGTTGAAAGACCTGAAGTGCTGCACGGTTTGTGTGGACCCCTTTGTTGGGGGTTCAGTTTTTCATATTGACAAAAATGTATATCAGGGTATATTATTATCTGTGGGTAAAAGGGCCTTGTAAAGATAATGATAGTGATTCCATCAGTGGAAGATGACAGAAAGTGATACATCATGGATATTAGAGAGACATTAAATGAGATGCTAGTTAATAATTTCCACAAAGTGCAGGAACTTGAAAAAAAGGCGTTGGTGACAGATGAATTTTCTGATATTTCCTGTAATGATATGCATATTATCGAAGCAATAGGATTAGGAAATGATTCTAAGATGGGAGAGGTGGCAAAAAGACTGAATATCACTGTCGGAGCGCTGACTACTTCCATGAACGCGCTTGTTCATAAGGGCTATGTGGCCAGGTGCCGCAGTGATCATGACAGGAGAGTAGTGAACGTTTATCTCCTGGATAAGGGAAAGGCGGCCTACCGCCATCATGCGCTTTTTCATGAAAGAATGGTGGATAACATCATGGCTGCATTGGATCCGGAACAATTGGAGATTCTTGCGGGTACTCTTGAGACATTGATGAATTATTTCGAATCCTTCGATAATGATGAGATTTTATGATTCACCATAAACCGGGCTGAATCGATCAGAACTTATAATTTCGATATGAAATACGGAACTGGAATGACAGGCAGCTGCCCTTTATTTTAGAGAGGACAGCTGCCTCTTCACTTTATAGGATATTGCAATTTCCAATAAAGCAAAAACCCTCCGGGAGATGCACACGCCGCACAAAGGAAGACAGCTGCGCCTTGACAAATGTCAAGGAAATGAGTATTTTAAGGGTTAAGACTGAGAAAGAAAGGAAGAGACAGACGTGACAAAGATAGATATTATTTCTGGTTTTCTTGGAGCCGGTAAAACAACATTAATCAAAAAGCTGATCCAGGAAGCTTTTCAGGGGCAGAAGGTTGTTCTGATTGAGAACGAATTTGGAGAGATTGGCATTGACGGAGGTTTCCTGAAGGAGTCAGGCATTCAGATCAATGAGATGAATTCAGGATGTATCTGCTGTTCCTTGGTGGGTGATTTCAAGACAGCTCTCCAGGATGTTCTGAAACAGTATGAGCCTGACAGAATCATCATCGAGCCCTCAGGAGTGGGCAAACTATCCGATGTGATCAAGGCTGTGCAGAAAGTTGTGGACGGTGAAAAGGTACTGCTCAACAGTTACATCACTGTGGCCGATGCACAAAGAGCGAAAATGTATCTGAAAAACTTTGGAGAATTTTATAATAACCAGGTGGAGTTTGCCAGTGCCATCATCCTGAGCAGAACCCAGAAGGTGACAGAGAAGAAGCTGGAGCAGGTAGTGGAGCTGATCAGGGAGATCAACGATAAGTCTCCCATCGTGACCACTCCCTGGGACGAACTGACCGGCCGGCAGATTCTTGATGTGATGGAAGGGAAGAATGATTTTGAGGAAGAGCTTTTGGCAGCGGCAGCAGCAGCGCCCACCCATGAGCATCATCACCACCATGAACACGGGCATCATCATGGCCACCATCACGACCATGAGCATGAAGAGCATGAGCATGGCCATCACCACGACCATGAGCATGAAGAGCATGAGCACGGCCATCACCATGACCATGATCATGAAGAGCATGAGCACGGCCATCACCACGACCATGATCATGAAGAGCATGAGCACGGGCATCACCACGGCCACCATCATGACCATTGCCATCATGGACACGACCACGATGCGGATGAAGTTTTTACCAGCTGGGGAAGAGAGACACCGAAGAAGTTCAGCGAAAGCACTGTAAAAGAAATCCTCAAAAAGCTGGCTGATGAAGATTCTACAGAGTATGGAATCATTCTTCGGGCAAAAGGAATTGTGCAGGATGAGGAAGGAAAATGGCTGCATTTTGACCTTGTTCCGGGAGAGGAAGAGGTTCGCTATGGTGCGGCAGATTACACTGGCAGAATCTGTGTGATCGGCTCCGACCTCAAGGAAGATAAGCTGGCTGAATTATTCGGACTGTAGGCTGCAGACCGGAAAACGATTGTGCAGGAAGCCGAGAGAGGAGAGGAATATGCCCGGAAAGAAGAAGAAACTGGAGATTCCTGTTTATCTTTTCCTGGGTTTTCTTGAAGGAGGAAAGACAACCTTTATTCAGGAGACTCTGGAGGAAGATTATTTTAACGATGGGCAGCGGACCCTGATCTTCGCCTGTGAGGAAGGCATGGAAGAGTACGACGAGGATCTGCTCAGGGATACAAACTGTACATTGGTGGAAGTGGAGGATGAGGAAGAACTGGATCCGGATTTTATTACCGGCAGAGTCCTTCAGTATTATCCGGACAGGGTGATCATTGAATATAATGGCATGTGGAATGTTCAGGAACTCTACAAAAAGATTGAGAAGACTCCTCTGAGCATTTACCAGGTGATCGTCAATGTCAACGCAGAGACTTTTGATCTTTATATGAATAATATGCGGTCCATCGCGGTGGAAATGTTTAAAGTGGCTGAACTGGTTATTATCAACCGGATAACAAAAGACTCTCCCAGGTCCACATGGAGGAGAAGCATTAAGGCTGTAAACCGGCAGGCACAGGTTGTCTTTGACGCCGCTGACCCGGATGAGATTGGGGAGGAGGCAGATGTACTGCCCTTCGATACCGATGCCGAAGAGATTGTTCTGGAAGATGAGGATTATGGAATATGGTTTATCGATGCTATGGAGAGGCCGGAGGTCTATGACGGCAAGACCATACAAATGAGAGCCAGAGTTTTTAAGTCGATCCGTATGCCCAAGGGGACCTTTGTGCCCGGCAGGCACGCCATGACCTGCTGCGCCGATGATATTCAGTTTATCGGTTATCTCTGTCACGTCAACCATGCCAAGTCATCCTCGATCAAGTCCCTCAAAAATAAGATGTGGGTAAATCTGACGGCGGAAGTAAAGATTGAGTATGACGAACAGTACAAGGAGACGGGGCCGGTCCTCTATGCCAAAAGGATCGAGGCTGCGGAACCGCCCGTGGAAGAGCTGGTATATTTCTAGGACGGCTGACTGTTTTGTGTTCCTCTAAAAATGATTTTTGCAGAATTCGTCTTTTTTTGAGCCCTATGCAATAAAGTATCTTTTTGTGATTATATGGGTGTTTTTTTGCCTAATTTTTTCAACTATGATATCAAGATTTTATTTTTGCAATTATTTGACCGTTATTTTACTCAGTGCTATAATTACAATAGATAAAAATCGTGAAATTATTTCATTTTCAGCATGGTTAAGTGGCAATGCTGATATTTGATCTGTAATCTGATAGATGCTTTCGAGCAGGAAAGGGAGAAGGATATGAGATATGTAGCGGGAGTAGATATTGGTAATGCTTCCACAGAGACAGCTGTGGCCAGGATAGACGGAGAAAATATAGAGTTTCTTGCCAGCGGTATTGGTCCTACCACAGGAATCAAAGGAACACTTCAGAATATCAGCGGCGTATTCAGTTCCCTGAAGGATGCCCTCAAAAAGATCGATCTGGATTATTCGGACCTGGATGAGATCCGGATCAACGAGGCGGCGCCTGTCATTGGTGATGTGGCCATGGAGACAATCACACAGACTGTCATTACAGAGTCCACAGTGATCGGCCACAATCCCAGCAGTCCGGGTGGAACAGGCGTTGGAGTTGGTATTTCTGTTCTGGTAACAGAGATCAGAAAGATCAGAGAGGAGAAGGATGTCATCGTTGTCATTCCCTCCTCTGTCGATTTTCAGCGGGCTGCCGAACTGATCAATAACGCCGGCGGCAAGCTGAATATTACCGGTGCCATCATGCAGGAAGACGATGGTAATCTTCTGTCCAACAGGTTGGAGAAGAAGATTCCTATTATTGATGAGGTCCGCATGATTGAAAAGGTTCCCCTGGGTCTGACCTGTGCCATCGAGGTAGCTCCTCCCGGCAGCGTAATCAGTACGCTGTCCAATCCTTACGGAATTGCCACGGTTTTCCAGCTTGACTCTGATGAGACGCAGAAGATCGTGCCTATTGCCAGGGCTCTGATTGGAAATCGGTCAGGTGTTGTGATCAAGACACCGTCCGGTGATGTGAAAGCCAGCGTGGTGAAGGCGGGAACCATCAGCATCGTCGGTGCCAAGACGGAAGTTGAGGTGGATGTGGACGAAGGCGCTGCCAAGATTATGGAAGCTGTCTCTTCTGTTCTGGATATCCAGGATATCACCGGGGAGAAGGGAACCAATGTCGGCAACATGCTCGACAAGGTACGCCGGGTTATGTCCGGTCTCACCAATAAGGGAAAAAATGAAATTAAGATTCAGGATATCCTGGCAGTGGATACCTTTAATCCGCAGAAGGTCATCGGCGGAATCGCTGATGAGTTTGCCCTGGAGAATGCAGTAGGTATCGCAGCCATGGTCAGGGCTGACCGGCTGCAGATGCAGATGATTGCCAACGTTCTTTCAGAGAAACTGTCAGTTCCGGTTTATGTGGGCGGTGTTGAGGCAGATATGGCCATCAAGGGTGCTCTGACAACGCCTGGAACAAAAGCTCCATTGGCAGTTGTGGATATGGGTGCCGGATCTACAGATGCATCCATCATTGACTGGGAAGGAAAGGTTAAGCTGGTCCATCTGGCAGGTGCCGGCGATATGGTCAGTCTCCTGATCCAGTCAGAGCTTGGACTGGATGATTTAGCTCTTGCCGAGGATATTAAAAAATACACTTTAGCCAAGGTGGAAAGTCTTTTCCACATCCGCCATGAGGACGGAACGGTTCAGTTCTACAAAGAACCTCTGAAACCGGAACTTTTCTCCAAGATTGTCCTGGTGAAGGAAGACGGCCTTCTTCCTCTGGAGAATCAGGATTCCATAGAAAAAGTGAAATCCGTGCGCCAGGAGGCCAAGAAGAGAGTCTTTGTGACAAATGCCATCCGTGCTCTCACCATGGTCAGCCCTACAGGTAATCCGAGGGATATCCAGTTCGTTGTTATGGTTGGCGGTTCTGCACTGGACTTCGAGATCCCCAATATGGTAACAGATGTTTTGGCAGAGTATGATATTGTAGCCGGACGAGGCAATATTCGCGGTACCGAAGGACCGAGAAATGCGGTGGCCACCGGCCTTGCACTTTCATGTCTGAAGCCTGTGAAGAATTGACAGCCGTTCGGGGGTGTCACTGCAGCCAATTATAATTTGCTGCAGTGTTAAAAATTATATAATGAATTCGAAGGGGGAATAATGGGTGTCATTATTCCCTTTTTTATATTTTTCGCGAAAACATATGTTTCTATAGGATGAATTCAAGGGGAAAGCGGAGATGAAAATCCCCAGGAACTTTAATCAGGCAGCGGTTTTGGAATGTTGACACGAAAGAACGGCTTGTTTATAATAATAACGTTAAAAATGTAAACGAACCATTAAAAATTATGATATAATGAATATTACATATTAAAGAATTGTTAGGAGAGAGAATGAAAAAAATCCGGATTGTTACTGATTCTGCCAGCGATCTGCCGGCAGATCTTCAAAGCAGATACAACATAGATGTCCTTTCTTTTCCCGTGATTATGGGAGATAAGGAATATGACAGCGTACAGGATTTCGGCAATGAGGGCTTCTATGAACTGATGAAGCAATATGATGACATCCCAAAGACTTCACAGATCACCAGTTTCCAGTTTATGGAATACTACTACAACTATTATGAACAGGGGTATACAGATCTGATTCTGATTCTGATCAACAGTCAGGGATCGGCTACCTACAATAACTCGCTGATGGCAGTGGACCTTCTTTATGATGAACATCCGGAATGTGAAGGGAAGATTCGTATCCACTGCTTTGACAGCGGCAGTTATTGCAGCGGCTACGGCCATGTGGCTTTGGAAGCCGGCAGAATGCTGGAGGAAGGAGCTTCTGCAGAGGAGATTATCACTTACGTAGGGGACAGCCTTCCGAGAAGGAAGATTTATTTTGGAATCTACGACCTGAAATATGCCGGAAAGTCCGGCAGGATTCCAAGTGCGGCGGCTTTTGTCGGAGACAAGCTGGGCATTAAACCCATCATGAAAATCTGGGATCATGAGATCCTCACTGCAGCCAAGTGCCGCGGAGAGAAAAAACTGGTCGCCAAAATTTGTCACCTGGTACTTGAAGATATGGAGCCGGGCACCCCTTATCAGATTATTTACGGGGATAATCCTTTACCCAGAGATGAGATGACAGAGATGATGGTAAAGGAGCTGGGCTACGGACCGACAGAGTATTATCAGATTGGTGTGGTTGTCGCTGCCAATGCCGGACCGACTGTGGCGGGTGTGTCCTTCATCGCCAAGGAGAGCTGGAAGTAGGATCATGCACAGTTCGGCCCCGGACCGAACATAGTTGATATACAGTAAGGGGTGGGAAGATGAGAACTTCTGATACAGGCAGTAAGATTCGAGTGTCGATACTCGGGGACTCTATCAGTACTTTCGAGGGATACACGCCCTCCAAGGGAGTATTTTTTGACCGTTATAATCAGTATGAAACGGGTCTCGCAAGTGTGGAGGATACCTGGTGGATGCAGGTGATCCGAGGGCTTGACGGCCGGCTTGGCTATAATGATTCTCTGGCCGGCAGTACCGTTACCGGCATGTTATCATCCTCTGCCACAGCACCTGGGAGGATTCAGAATCTTGGGAAAAACGGTATCCCGGATCTGATTCTCATCGCGACAGGGTGTAATGACTGGGCTTTCGGGGTGAATCCAAAGGTTTTTGAGCAGAGTTACAGTCTGATGCTGGACAGAGTGCGGGCTGCTTATCCCAAGGCAGAGATCTGGTGCTCCACCTTTCCCGAGGGAAAGCTTGTGGAGCCGGAAGAGAGATTTTTCTTCAATATGGACAGTCTGATCTCAAAAAGAATTTATGGGGACCTGATCACGGCATTGGCCGCCGGGCGCGATATTTCCGTGGCAGATCTGTCCTCCAAAGGAGAATATGAGACCATTGACGGAGTTCATCCCAATAAGGCGGGGATGCATACACTGGCGCAGATGTGGCTGAAAGAATTACTTTAATGATATTTATGTTGGAAATTATGTTGTAACATGAAGAATTTCCCGGTTGGAGAATTATGTTGTAACAAAAGACAGAATGAATATCTTAGAGGAAGGAAAGTATGAAAAAATTAAAGAAGACGTTCGTGGTATTATTTGCACTTTCTGTTATGCTTTTGCTGCCGGTTTTCACAGGACAGGCTAAAAGCAAGGTAAAGATCAGCCAGAAGACGCTCTACATTCGGCTGGGCGCTACGAAAAGACTTAAAATGACCGGCACAAAAAAGACAGTCCGTTGGAAGAGTACCAATCCCAGGGCAATCACTGTAAAAAGAGGCTATGTCCATGCAAAGAAGAAAGGCAGTGCCTGGATTATTGCCAAGGCTGGAAAGTATATCAGAAAATGTAAAGTCATGGTAGTAGCCATCGATAAATCTTCCGAATTGATCAAAGAGGGCGGCAGAACCACCTTCCGGGTTATGAATGGGAAGAACACCAAGTGGTTCAGTTCCAATCCTGCTGTAGCCGTTGTTTCCAAAAATGGCGTGGTTGCAGGTCGTAAAGGAGGACATGCATGGATTATCTGCAGAAGCAGAGGATTTACTTTCCGATGTGTTGTCCGTGTGGCTTCCCTCAATAGATACAGTGTCCGGATACGCAGTGGTTCATCCTGTAAAATTACCTGCAGGCACACCAACAGAAGGTGCCGCTGGACCAGCAGTGATACTTCCGTTGCCACTGTGGACAGGACAGGAAAAGTTACAGCTGTGAGCAGAGGCAGGACGGTGATCAAATGTACGACAGGGAAAGCCGTTCTTAACTGCACAGTATCGGTGATAGATAATATTACCACACCAAGGAGCAGCTTGCCGGCCAGCACCAAGGGAAGCAAGGCTGTAGTGAAAATCAACCAGTTCTATGGCACCAGAACCTACACTGTATTTAGCCAGAGCGGAAGCAACAAAAGTAAGATCTATCCCAAATATCTCCCCAATCACGGATGCGGATCAACCACTGCAGTCAACGTTCTCTCCGGTATGAAGGGAAAGGTGATTACTCCTGCGACAATGATAGAAAAAGCAGAGAAAATCATCTTTGGAGAAAAGGAATACCTGAATAATTATACGAAGAGCGTTTCAGATAAGAGGCCGGTTTCTCTTTACGGCATCAGCAAGTTCCTCAAGTTCTTTGGCGTCAGGTGTACCTACGTCCGCACCTTTAAGGATGCAGAGGCGGTCAAGCAGATCAAGGAGCATCTCTTCAATGGAAATCCTGTGGTGATCGAAGTGAGCAGCAAGAACCGCTACACCAATAAAAAGGATAAGAAGTGGTCTAACAGCAAACATACCATGGCATTGCTTGGTATGACAGACAATGGATATGCTATCGTGGCCGACCCGGCCAATCGCAGCGGTTTTGGCAACAATCAGAGGATCAAATATGAGACTGTGGAAAAACTGATTCAGTACATGTTCCCTTGCACAAAGACCAATTCGACCAGTTGCTATTATGTTTCTTCCTCAAGAAATGGAGGCTATATCCTGGTTAACAAATAAAAAAAAGATTTCTGATTTTCCGGCCGCGGTCACAATGCCTGCGGCCGGAATTCATTTCAGGGGAGTTGCTGCCCTCTTATTGACTTTGTTATTTTCTACTCTTCGATTGAAGCATAAAGAGGCTATAATTTCAAAATCATCAAAAATACTCTGGAATTTTTGTAAATTCTGAAGCGTACGTATAGATAAACCTACAGATTCGTGTTATAATTTCTAAAATAATACGAATAAAATATAAAGGAAGGGAAGTTTAGCTATGGATAAGAAAGATATCAACTGGAGTCAGCTCGGTTTTGGCTATCAGCCCACAGAGGCCAGATATGTGTCAAATTACAAAGACGGCGCATGGGATGAAGGCGGTCTTACTGATAATCCCAATATCACGCTCAATGAGTGTGCGGGCGTATTCCAGTATGCACAGACTGTATTTGAAGGTCTTAAGGCCTACACGACAGAGGATGGTCATATTGTATGCTTCCGCCCTGACTTGAATGCGTCCCGGCTTGCCGATTCCTGCAGACGGCTGGAGATGCCGGTATTTCCGGAGGAGAGATTCATCGAGGCTGTGGTGGAGACCGTGAAGGCCAATGCTGCTTATGTTCCGCCTTTTGGATCCGGAGCTACCTTATATATTCGTCCCTACATGTTTGGAAGTAATCCGGTAATCGGCGTAAAGCCCGCTGATGAATACCAGTTCCGTGTGTTCGTCACACCAGTTGGCCCATACTTTAAAGGTGGAGCAAAGCCGATCGTAATCCGTGTCTCGGATTTTGACCGTGCGGCACCCCATGGAACCGGTCATATTAAGGCAGGTCTCAACTACGCCATGAGTCTTCATGCCATCGTTGACGCCCATGCTCAGGGTTTTGATGAGAATCTCTATCTCGATCCCCAGACCAGGACTAAGGTGGAGGAGACCGGCGGAGCCAATTTTATCTTCATCACCAAGGACGGAAAGCTGGTTACACCCAAGTCTGACAGTATACTTCCTTCTATTACAAGAAGATCACTCATGTACGTCGCAGAGCACTATCTGGATATGGAAGTGGAACACAGAGAGGTATTCTTTGATGAGCTTACTGATTTTGCAGAGTGCGGCCTCTGCGGAACTGCTGCTGTAATTTCCCCTGTCGGTAAGATCAATGATCATGGCAAGGAGATCTGCTTCCCGAGCGGTATGGAGGAGATGGGTCCCTATACCAAGAAGCTCTACGATACTCTGACCGGAATCCAGATGGGCCATATCAAGGCACCGGAAGGATGGATTAAGGTGATTGTATAATTTATCATCCTATTTATGTTTTGTTTATAAAGGGGGCGTCGCATTAAAACGGCTGTCTCGTCAAAAAAAGGCAAGGATCCCCATGTCCTGTGTTGTGTCAGTTGTTGGCATCTG
>JBGUIF010000019.1:0-5207 GCA_045112755.1 Anaerobutyricum sp. | reverse complement strand
CCCTGGCCGGGTTTCTTTGGGCACAGCGTGCCGGGAGGAGGTTGATTCTATGAAAATTCATGGTCTTGCCAAAATGACTTTGCTGGATTTTCCAGGAAAGGTGGCCTGTACGGTCTTTTTGGGAAAATGTGATTTCCGATGCCCCTATTGTCATAATTATGAGCTGGTGGACGGGTCTGCTCCTCCGGTCATGGATAAAGAGGAACTGATGGATTTTTTGTCCAGACGACAGGGGCTGCTTGACGGTGTTGCTGTCACAGGAGGTGAGCCCTGTCTCAACCAGGATCTTCCGGAGCTTCTTGCGGACATCCGGGCCATGGGCTATATGACCAAGCTTGATACAAACGGGAATCACCCGCTCATGTTAAAGAAGATTCTGGACAGGGGACTGGCAGATTATATTGCCATGGACATCAAGAACAGCCCTGCCAAGTACGCTTTGACCGTAGGGAGAAAGGAGCTGGACCTGCAGCCGGTTTTTGACAGTATCCGTCTTCTGAAAGAGGGCAGGACAACTTACGAATTCAGAACCACTGTGGTGGATGAACTTCACCAGGCGCAGGACTTTGAGGAGATGGGTAAAATGATTGCCGGGGCAGAAAAATATTTTCTGCAAAGTTTTACAGACAGAGATTCGGTCCCCTATGGTAATTTACATGCCCCATCGTCTGAAAAAATGCAGGAATATTTGAATATTGCCCGAAAATATGTGAAGAAAGCCTTATTAAGAGGGACAGATTGACAACACAAGATATAGTGGTGCAAGGGAAATAATACCCATATATATTGACAGGATATATTGACAGGAACCTGCGGCGGTGCTAGAATGTAAACCGTGGTTCCTGTCTTTTTATATCTGCAGGGACAGCCTTCGGGCGATATGCTTATATAGATTATTTTTTGATAACAGGGGGAATATACTATGTATCAGGTTGTTAAAAGAGACGGTAAGGTAACGGACTTCCAGATTTCCAAGATCAGTGCCGCGATCACTAAGGCTTTCCATGCCCTGGAAAAGCAGTCTCATCCCAGTGTCATTGAGTTGATTTCACTTCATGTGACAGCGGACTTTGAGAAGAAGATCGTGGATGACAAGATTTCTGTAGAAGATATCCAGGACAGTGTGGAAAAGGTTCTGTCGGAGTCCGGTTACGCTGATGTGGCCAAAGCCTACATCCTTTACCGCCGCCAGCGGGAGAAAGTAAGGAACATTAATTCGGCCCTGCTCAACTACAAGGATCTGGTAGATAATTATCTCAAGATAAATGACTGGCGGGTTAAAGAGAACTCCACCGTGACTTATTCAGTGGGGGGACTCATCCTTTCCAATTCCGGTGCCATCACAGCCAATTACTGGCTCAGCGAGGTCTATGACGACGAGATTGCCGATGCCCATCGCAAGGCAGAGATTCACCTGCATGACCTCTCCATGCTGACCGGCTACTGTGCAGGCTGGAGCCTCAAGCAGCTGATTCAGGAAGGCCTGGGCGGGGTTCCCGGCAAGATTACTTCCTCACCGGCCAGACACTTGTCCACCCTCTGCAACCAGATGGTCAATTTCCTGGGCATTATGCAGAATGAGTGGGCCGGCGCTCAGGCATTTTCATCCTTTGATACCTACCTGGCTCCCTTCGTCAAGGTGGATCACCTGACCCAGAAGGAGGTCAAGCAGTGTGTTCAGTCCTTCGTTTACGGTGTCAACACCCCCAGCCGCTGGGGAACACAGGCACCATTTTCCAACATCACTCTTGACTGGGTAGTCCCCAATGACCTGAAGAATCTTCCTGCCATCATCGGCGGCAGAGAGATGGACTTCACCTACGGTGACTGCCAGAAAGAGATGGATATGGTCAACAAGGCTTTCATTGAGATCATGATTGAGGGAGATGCCAACGGACGTGGTTTCCAGTACCCCATCCCCACCTATTCCATCACCAGTGATTTTGACTGGAGCGAGACCGAGAACAATAAGCTGCTCTTCGAGATGACCGCCAAGTACGGTACTCCTTATTTCTCCAACTATATTAATTCTGATATGGAGCCCAGCGATGTCCGCTCCATGTGCTGCCGGCTTCGTCTGGACCTCAGGGAGCTCCGCAAGAAATCCGGCGGATTCTTCGGCTCAGGAGAGTCCACAGGCTCCGTTGGCGTGGTAACCATTAATATGCCGAGGATCGCTTACCAGGCGAAAAATGAGAAAGAATTCTACAAGAGGCTGGACAACCTGATGGATATCGCAGCCCGCAGCCTGAAGACCAAGCGTACGGTCATCACCAAGCTCCTTGAGCAGGGGCTCTACCCCTACACCAAGAGATATCTCGGCAATTTTGATAATCATTTCTCCACCATCGGTCTGGTTGGCATGAATGAGACATGTCTCAATGCCAGGTGGCTGAAGGCGGATCTGACAGACAGGAAAGCCCAGCGCTTCACCAAGGATGTACTGAATCACATGCGCGAGCGCCTGTCCGACTACCAGGAGATGTACGGCGACCTCTACAACCTGGAGGCCACACCGGCAGAGTCCACCACCTACCGTTTTGCCAAGCATGACAAGGATCAGTTCCCGGATATCATCACAGCAAATATGAACGGGACTCCTTACTATACCAACTCCTCTCATCTGCCTGTGGGCTTTACCGAGGATGTATTCTCAGCTCTGGACATTCAGGACGACCTGCAGACCCTCTACACTTCAGGAACAGTTTTCCACGCTTTCCTCGGGGAGAAGCTTCCTGACTGGAAGGCGGCTGCTAGCTTGGTGCGCAAGATTGCCGAGAACTACAAACTGCCATATTATACCATGTCTCCGACCTATTCTATCTGTAAGGACCATGGTTACCTCACCGGTGAGCAGGCAATCTGTCCGATTTGTGGCAGGAAGACAGAGGTATACAGCCGTATTACAGGCTACTATCGTCCCGTCCAGAACTGGAATGACGGCAAGGCTCAGGAGTATAAAGACAGGAAGGTCTATGATCTGGGCCATTCCATCTTAACCCACACCGGGCCAAAACCGGAGATTCTCGATGAGAGAGAGTTCAAGCCTGAAAGAGAACCCTGGGGAGTACCGGCCGGCAAGGATAAGGCTGCGGCTGTGGATTCTTCGTCGGAGGACAAGAATTTCGCAGAGGATATTCTCCTCTTCAAGACCCCGACCTGTCCCAACTGTAAGGCGGCGGGGGCCCTTCTGGACAGGGCAGGTATCTCCTACGCAACGCTCAATGCCAATGAAGAGAAAGATCTGGTGGCCAAGTTCGGTGTGAGACAGGCTCCGACCCTGATTCTCGTCCACAATGACGGCTTTGAGAAGTATCGCGGTGTCTCTGATATCAAAGGATGGCTGATGAAAAACTGATAAAAAGATCTAATGTCCCTGTTCGCCCCGTCCGGAGCGGGCAGGGATACTATTTCTCATAGGAGCATTTCCAGGAAGGAGGAGAAGCATGTACGATATCATCGTTGTCGGAGGGGGACCGGCAGGTATGACGGCGGCCCTCTATGCCCGCCGCAACGGCAAGACAGTTTTAGTAATAGAGAAAAATGGTTTTGGCGGCCAGATTACTCACTCACCCAGGGTGGAGAACTATCCCGGTACTCTGTCCATGAGCGGCAATGAATTTGCCAACAGCCTGCTGGATCAGATCCTGGCCCAGGGGGCGGAGATTGAGTTTGAAAACGTGGTGAAGGTGAAGGTTGAAGGAAAGATTAAGGTTGTGTTGACCGAAGAGGGCAGCCGCTTTGAGGCTGCCGCAGTGATTCTTGCCACAGGGGTAAAGCATCGGATGCTGGGCCTGGAAGGTGAGCAAGAGCTGGTGGGCGACGGCATTTCATTCTGCGCAGTCTGTGACGGGGATTTTTATGAGAATCAGACGGTCTGTCTGGCAGGGGGCGGTAATTCCGCCCTGCAGGAAGCGATCCTCCTGTCAGAAAAATGTTCCAAAGTGACCATACTGCAGGACCTTCCTTATTTTACCGGGGAGGAATCTTTACAAAAGGTACTTTTTTCCCGCCCCAATGTGGAAGCCAGAACAGGGGTTAAGATCCTGAGTATCCTGAAGAAGGGGGAGACCTTTGGAGGCCTGGAGATTGAAGATAAAGAGAGTGGTGAGAGGACAGAAATTCTATGTGACGGACTTTTTGTGGCCATAGGCCTGATTCCTGACAATAATGCCTTCGCTCTCCTGGCAGATCTGGATGTGAAGGGTTATTTTGACAGTGATGAACACTGCCGTACCAAGACGCCCGGGATTTATACGGCAGGAGATTGCCGGAAGAAGCCGGTAAGACAATTGACCACCGCCGTCGCTGATGGTGCCTGCGCTGCGCTGGCGGCCTGCCGCTACATTTCTTTTGATTTTTAAAATTTCAAAAATAGTATAAAAGTTATAGTTATTTACCAGAATAACATAATATAATAGAAAAAAATCAGGTGTTACTCTGATGAAAGGAAACTGTGGACCGGCTGGAAAATTCCGGTAAACCTAAAAAGCAAATTTGGTTGGAAATGATTGATTCCCTGAAATGATTATTATAAAATAATAGATAAACCAGAAATCAGAGCATATCATTTATCTTGATGAAAATACCATTTTACTTCTATGGTAGATGAGGAGGAGTTACATGGGAGAATACAGCAAAAGAACGATAGAAAGAAGAAACAGATGTTTCGCAGTCGGGCTTCCTTTGTTTGTGCTTGCGGTAATCATGCTCATGGCTGCAGTGAATGTCAGAGCTTCTGACACCAGGACGGTCACAGGGACCAAGAATTATCTGGCTCTGAGGTCATCCGCCAAGTACAACGACAAGAATGTGATCGGAAAGCTCTACAATGGAGAACAGGTCATCATCACAGGAGGCTGGGACGGAGACTATGTGTGGGTATACGCACCAAGTCTGGACAAGAGCGGTTTTGTCAACGGCAAGTACCTGTCAAAGGGAGGCAGCAGCAGCGGCAGTAAGAAAAGCGAAAGCTCCTCTTCCGGGGACACCAGGACGGTCACAGGGACCAAGAATTATCTGGCCCTGAGGTCATCCGCCAAGTACAGCGACAAGAATGTGATCGGAAAGCTCTACAATGGAGAACAGGTCATCATCACAGGAGGCTGGGACGGAGACTATGTATGGGTATACGCACCAAGTCTGGACAAGAGCGGTTTTGTCAACGGCAAGTACCTGTCAAAGGGAGGCAGCAGCAGCGGCAGTAA
>JBGUIF010000018.1:0-25029 GCA_045112755.1 Anaerobutyricum sp. | reverse complement strand
CTAATATGGAGCTTTATACTCTGCTCTGTATCGGATTTCTTTTATCAGGCACCACAATTGCCACAAAATGAACCTTTTTCGGGTAACAGAACAAGGTTATCTCTTGTCACAAAACCGATTGCTGCCTGTATTCCTGATTCTGGTTCAGAAATCGAAAGAATCCTTACGGTCATACACCAGGAAAATCTGCCAAATAGAACTGTCCACAAACAGGACTTCTTTTTTAATATCGCGATTATTATATTTGGCAAAAAAATCATGAATTTCAGTCTTAGCCGCATATGGAGGGCTGATGTTTTTCCTTCTGATCAGATGCGGCGGTCACTTATAGAATATATACACCACAAGGAGGATCAACATTAATACTCTTCTTCCTGAAAACAGCTTTAAATCCAAGAGACTTAAAAGAACAGGAGGAAGAAATGATAACAAAGATTTTAGCGGTAGTCTTTGCAGTAATTGCTTTTGCTGCTACTATATGGGCAAATTGGGGTAATCGGCCTTAGATGAATTAGAGTATCAGAGGGGGCGTCGCAGTAACGCCCCTCTCATTTATCTCCCTTTTCTTTGAGCCATATTTTGATCAATCATCTCCCATCATTGCCGGCTGCCGATTTCATCCAGCCCAGATAATTGTTCCAGAACAAAATCCAGATACTCTTTTGTCGATGCCATGTTATTTACTCCTACCCGTTGATAAGCTTCAAAAATTTCTTATCATTCATCTGTTCATTCGTGACATACTCCCCATCACAGAATAGCGAATAAGTCGTGATCGGAGTCGGTGCTTTCTGAGCATCTTCCGTGCTTTCAATCTTCACAGCCTTAAATGATATGCCATTCTTCTCAGCGGTTTCTTCCAGAATCGGTACATACTTTGCATTAAACGGACACTGATTCGTATAGTAAAGAACATAGCCCTTCTCATCTATATGAGGATGTTTGGCACATTCCTTGAACACCGGTGCCATAGTTCCTTTTTCAAACGGGAGGTACCATAGCTGAATCCCATTATCAGCCTCATCGCAGACTTCAAAACCCTTATATTTCAGGAACTTCGGATCAGCCAAAAAGGGTTTTTTCTTTGCTGCAGCAAGAATACAAAGCCCTATCTTTCCCTTTGCCTTACTGTCATCCATACATTCTGAAAGCAGATCGTTTGAATAACCATGCCCTTTGAAAGAACCGGAAACCCATAGGCAATCAATATACATATACCCCGGAGCTTCGATTGGATTCCATGCATACTCCGCAGGAATATACTCTATGAAGCATTTTCCACGCTCCACACTTTTCAGAAATACAAGACCTTCATCAAATCTGTCCGCAAGCCATGCCTTCTTTGACAATGCTTGAACATCTTTATTATTAGAGATGGCACAGCAAATATGCTCTTTTTCGAGATTCTCCATTGTAACTCTTATATATTCCATACCCTTAAGCCCTCCTTATCGGATGCCTAACCACAGTCTTCAGCTTCTCCGGTGCAACCTTCCTTGCATCACTCAGATAAATCTCGTGATGCATTCTCTGATCCGAAATATCAAGAACATATCCCTGCTCTTCCATAAATCTGTGCATTGCTTCTACCGTGGCAGGCTCATCATCATATGATCCGATGTGCATGCACTGTACGCACAGGCCTTCATCATAGGTGAAAAATTCTGCCTTTGAGAAATCCTGTTTCTTCTTAGTAGCGGCTTCCCGAACAGCCCAGTCAAAATCTTCTTTCGTTACAAATTCAGGCAGTCGAATGACGGATATCCACTGGAAAGAATCCTTGTCTGAATAATCCACACCAACCACTCCGTCCTGCCACCAGAATCCTTCCAGCGGCGGCACCACATAATCAAAATATCCGTCAATCTGATGGCCGCCCTTTTTGCTCATCTTGATTGTAAATGCAATCCCATACAAAAGGCCTATAGCCTGTTTGTATTCTCCGTCTTCATCATTTGGATTGCCGCTGCCCTTGACCGCTATATAATTCATCTTCGGAACAGTGACGATAGAGGGTGTGCCCTTCGGCATATAGAATTCTTTGTATTCCTTTTTATAATCAAACGCCATCTCCTTTATCCCTCCGTCAGATCCTTTTCTTCATAAGGCTTATTCCAAGAAGCAATCTCAATCAGGTTTCCTTCCGGATCTGCGATATAGCAGGTTCTCTGTCCCCAAGGTTCAAGTTCCGGTTCAAGCACAGATGTCGCACCATTTTCCACGGCCTGCTTATATGCTTCATCTACCTCTTCAAATGTATCGACATACAGTGCCATTTCAAAATGACCGTTCAGACCCTTGATGTATTCATACCGCTGGCTTGTCATCTTCTCAAAATCTTTCCTGCCGTAAAGCAGAAACAATGTTCCGTCCTTCACAAGGTAAACATTAGATGTATTCTCTTCTCCCTTAATTTCAAATCCGAGAACATCCCTGTAAAAGCGGATCATCCTTGCCATATCATCAACGAATAACCCAAATCCATCTAATCTCATTATGCTAATCCCCCATAAATTTTTAATGTTTCTTCCGCATTCCTGCGTATAACATCCCGTACTTCAGCCGGCTCCAGCACCTCCGCCTTCGCCCCAAATGTCAAAAGCCAGGTTACAAGATTTTCCATATCCATATAATCCGCCGAAAAGAGGAGCCTTCCGTCATCGGCTTCTGTAAAGCAATGCGGTCCGAATTCTTCAACCAACCGCCACTTCATATCAGGTGTAAAAAGAGCCTTCACCTTAATTCCACCCGGAAAGATTTTCTCATTCGACAGGTCAGGCATAGGTGCATTTCGGCAGTCAAAATCCTTATCCATTTCTGCAACAAGGTCCATACGGTTCAGCTTGAACAGCCTGTAATCTTTGCGGTCTAAGCACCATCCCCATACATACCAGCTCGACCATTGAAAAACCAGATAATATGGCTCTATCCTTCTGCTGCTCTCTCCGGACGGTGCATAATACTTAAACTGTACAAGGTGCCTGTTTTCTATCGAGCTCTGAATCACCTCAATCTTCGGTGCAAGAGAATCCTTATACCATGATGACAGATCAATAAGCATGGAGTCCCTGCCACTGATGAACTCTGATGATCCGATCTTAATCTTTTCCATTAGCTGCCCGTAGTACTGGCTTCCGCTCACACTGTCAAGACTCCGCAGTCCCGCAAGGATCATCTGCATATCTTTGGAAGTCAAAATCGTCCTGTCCATACGATATCCATCCATAATGCTGATACCGCCGCCGGTACCCTGAGCAGTCCTTATAGGAATTCCCGCTTTGCAAAGGTCTTCAACATCCCGGTTTATTGTCCTGCGGGATACCTCAAATCTTTCTGCTAGTTCTGGAGCCGTTGTCTTTTCTTCCTGCAGCAAGATCGACAATATCCCGATAAGTCTGTCTATCTTCATACTCTCTCACACTCCGTAAATATCATAGCAAACAAAACACGACAACAGCATGTCATGTTTATTATATCCGTTAAACTTTTTTCTGTCCATGCTGATATACCTGTAGATATCAGCTGTGGTTGTGATGTCAGCATGACCGACCAGTCCTGAACCTTTTTCCCTTTTACTGATTCTTTATAAACTTTTGGGTCAATGTATGACAAAACTAAGTAACCCAATAATTACAGGAGAAAAAAAAAGCATGATAACATTTAACCATCAAGAAAACCTCAGTAGATTTAACGAAAGGAGAAAAAGACGAAATACAAAATGTGGACAATTAGGATGCTGGCTGCAATGCTGATGATGATGTGCGGTTTTACTTTGGGAGGGATGAGTTCTCACGCTTCGACGAAATCAAACATGGATAAGATGGTAAATAATTTCTGTAAAGCGAAGTATAAAAAAGCAAGAAAATACAATAATAAATTGCCGAGATATGCATCTGAATCCTGTGTGAATAAACTGCCGGTAAAAATGAAGACAGCTTACAGAAATACAGCGAAAAGGATCAGCAAAAAATATGGGAACGTTACATACTATCTTACGGATATGGATAACGATAAAAAGGCAGAGTTAATCATAAATTACTATCATGGAAGAGATGGCCTCTATATGGTCTATGATTATAAAGGCGGCAAGGCAGTAAAATTGGGAAGTATGCACAATGATGGTTTTGATAAACCTGTTTCCTATCCCGGCCATAAAGGACTGCTGATGTCCTTTGAACGTAAAGGGATTGCCCTCTATCTTTATACTTTCAAGAATGGAAAAACAAAATCAAAATGTCTTCATGATGCCACATACAACTATAAAATAACTTCTCAGCTTCCAGATTATATCCGGAACGAATTAAAACCATATAGAGTAAACAGCTGGAATGGAATAAATGGACCGTTAAAGTAATCTCGCTTTAAATTAGTAAGAATAATCCGGTCACGACATGACTCTCAGATATGCTGCCCCTAAGCAGGACATTAATATAAAATCTGCTTGGGAGCATTTCTATGTCTGAAAGTAAGGGGAGGCCAGCAATAGCCCGCCCTTTCTATGTGTCGCTGAGAACTCCCCCCCTCCCGACTCCTACTTTCGTTTTTCAGCATTCCGTAGTAAAATAAAGATGATTGTTGCTTTGCAGACATCAGTTGAAGATTAAAGCAATGAGATTTTTTGGATAGCAAACGATATCAATCATATTTTCAGGAATGATGAAGGAGGAGTTCGTATGAAAAACCAGTTGAAAGGAATCTTGCTGCTGACTTGTGTCTTGATATTCTCTTTGTTTAGCTGTATGGAAGCGGCAGCTTCGGAATCTCCCATCACACATGATGGCAAAACTTCTGGCTGGACCAAAAAGACCTGGTATAAATACTACATGAAATATGGGGAATATGAATATGAGTCTATCCATGATATGTTCCCCTATTACAGAGCCATAGATATCAATGGAGACGGTGTGAAGGAGCTGATCTTAACACAAACCTCAAATCCGGCAGATAGTGATCATAATTATATAAAAATAATGATTTTATATAAGAATAAAATCAGAATTATGAAATCCATTGATACAAAAAAGGTAAATGCTCTCTACTTCAGGGAAAAGAGCCATAGTCTTGTATATTATTACAGATCAGCCCACAATTATCATTTTAGGGTATATAAGATAAAGAAGGGGCATCTCGTCTGCACGAAAACGGGAGATTATTACGTCCCTTATCATTTCAAAACCCACAGGAACAAAAATTCACTTTATTTTCTGAATGGAAGAAAAACCAGCAGGAAGAAATACATAAAAGCTTATAAAAAATACATACGTCCAAACGAAATGATCCACTATAAGCATACTCCGGATTACAGTTAAGTATGTCAGGGAGACAATTCTCCCTGACATACTTTTACGTCGCTGCCGCTATTTGACCTCTTCTTTATCTCCGTCCACAAAGGGGGCTGCCGTTACAATCATTCGTGCATTGACATCACTGTAGTTATGAAAGGTATGGACCTCCGCCGGTTCCAGATGAATATAATCCCCCTTCCTCAGAACAACAGTCTTACCATCCACAGTGGCTTCCACAGCCCCATCCAGGACAAAGAAACTCTCCTGCATTATTTTGTGGACATGGGTGGAAACTGTTCCGCCCGGAAGGATCTGCACGATACCGAAATTCATTCGCGGGCCCTTCTCCAGATATTTGGGGCCATGGTCGCCGTGGCGGTATTCTCTGTCGGCTTCGTTTAATATAAACATGCGTTATCTCCTTTCTTTGTGTGTCAGGAGTGTGTCAGAGAGAACCGTCCCCTCTGACACGCATTGACACTGTTTTCCTGCTGTTGTATCATAAAAATATTCATTGTATTTGATTATATGGGGGTTAAAAAATGTCTGTTCCGGATAAAAGCATTGATCCCAGGCTGCTCAATGCCGCGAAGAAAGTCTTTCTGAAAAAAGGCTTTGAGATGGCTTCACTGGCAGAAATCTGTCAGACAGCCGGGGTGACAACAGGAGCACTCTATAAACGATATCGCGGAAAAGAAGAACTTTTTGCTGAGGTCGTATCGAAGACAATCCGTGAGATGAAAGAATTTGTTTCTTCCTTAGAAGAAGCTAATCTTTCATCTTTGACGGATCAGGAACTATACGATGGTTTCTTTATGAGGGTCGAAAACAATATTCATTGGCTGAGATTTCTTTATGAACGTAAAGAAGAACTATATCTGCTTATCAAATGTGCCTCAGGAACAAGGTATACCAATTTTCACCATGACTGGTCTGAAATCACAGCCAGCCTGATATACAAATATTATCTTGAGATAAAAAAGCGCGGACTTACGTCCGTAGAAATATCTCCGGAAGAGATGCACGTTCTTGCATCTGCTGTATGGACCTTATATTATGAACCATTGATTCATGGTTTTTCCTGGGAACAGATGGAGCATCATGCCGAGACTATGCATCACTTTATTGACTGGCACAAAGTGTTCTCTATAAGAAAACCAGACTAGGGATGTGTCAGGGGGACGGTTCGTGTGTCACCGAGAACCGTCCCCCTGACACACTACACTCTCTATAAAGGTGATGATAATATTTTTTGCAGGAAGTGTGCGGCATTAGAGATTTTTTCTTCGACAGTCTTTTCTATATCCGACAGACCGTCTTTTATAGATTCTGACATAGGCTTCATGCCGGGAACATCTTCGAAGCATACGCCGGAAAGCATACGCCGATCTTCTTTTCTGGCTATTTCAACTGGGATTCCAACATCATTCAATTCTTCGACGAAGGCTTCCAGGAACTCTTCCGAAGAAAACTTCTGGAAAAAGCTCAGAAAGAAGGTATGATTCAGGCAGACTACTTCTACCAGCACATCATAGACATCCGCTTCCGACAGACCATACACTTCACTGATATAAGGATCAAGAGGCCCGAAACCTTTACTTATCGGATAGGATACGCCAAAAGTGGCCCTTGACATATCCATCACTTTTTTCATTAACTCTGTCCTGATTGGCAAAGGAATACGCCCCATTATCTTGCTGGCATCTTTCACCTGCTTTACGTAACAAATCGAATTCTCCGGCTGAGCCTGCAGCATAAGCTGCCCCCGAACAATGGTGCACATTCTGGTCAGATCGTCAGTCTCATGTTTTTTCTGAAAATCAATATTGACGCTGTCAGAAAAAAGTCTGTAATTCTCATGATTCCCCAGCATAGCTTTGTGATTGATAGCCACTGCACAAAGGATAGTCTTCTGACTATCCGGGTCCAGCTTCCGGACCGCTTTGGCTAAAAGAACAGCAATCAGTGCATTGGGAGACCCATCCTTCTCTTTGCAAATCCGAATCAGTCCCTCTTCCGGAATTTTCAGGAAAAACGATTTTTCTATATGTCCTTTATCCTTATATCTTTTACTAAGCCGGTAAAATATCGGAATGGTCTTCTTCTTATAGAAAGGCTTTGCTGACTCCAGATCCAATCCGGGAAAAGGATCACCAATCTCGGTTTCCGGTATAGGCTGCCCGGGAAGCCTGAATCCTTCCGGGTCAAATGTCTCCCCTGTCTTCCTGGTCAGATAGCAATAGAGGACACTCATAAAATAGGGAATCAAACCAGCCCCGTCTGTGAGAAGATGGGATGTCTCCATCGCAAAAGCAGTTCCCTCATATTTGAAAGCGGTCATATGATAATTGGCTTCTTTTGACATGAGTCTGGTCGGCTCCCAGGTATTACGTACGATAATGGGCAGAGGGTTGGGAATAGCAATCAGTTCACTGTCCTCTACAGCCGGCCGCACATAAAAATAGGGAAAACGGTCACGTAAGCTTTCCACCACTTCCTGGAGGATAGCCACATCAATCTCTTCTTTCAATACCGCCATAACTCCGGCTATCCCGGGGTGTTCCGGCGTGCTCGCAAAAAGCATTGGATCATAATAGTTTTTCATCCTGCTTCGTCCTCGCTTTCTTTTTGTTCATATTTCCCATGGATCATGTCACCGATCTGGATTTTTACTCTGATAAATTGCCATATAATAATTGATAATCTGATGATTCATTATCTGACTTCAAATATATCATAGGCGACAGAATAAAGAAATTGTTTTGTTTTATCATGTTTCCTTCTTCATGGCAACATGCTATAATAGTTTGGATAATAATATTATCGATAATATTATTATCATGTTCAATTACCTGATATAAAAGAAAAATAGAACCACTTATATTAAAGGAGGAAAAAATGGATAAGAATAAAACACTTTATCTGGTCACAGGTGCGGCAGGTTTTCTGGCCAGCACAGTCTGCCGCCAACTGGTTGAACAGGGATGTAACGTAAGGGGATTCATTCTCCCGAACGACCCGGCGAAAATACATATTCCGGAAGAAGTTGAAATCTTCGAAGGCGACCTGACAGACATCGAGACCCTGAAGCCGTTTTTTGAAGTTCCGGAAGACCAGGAAGCTGTAGTACTGCATATCGCCAGTATCGTTACCATTAGTCCTGACTTTAACCAAAAAGTAATAGATGTCAATGTGGGAGGCACAAAGAATATCATCGAGCTCTGCCTCAGTATGCCCCGTATCAAAAAGCTGGTTTACTGTTCCAGCACCGGCGCTATTCCAGAGCAGCCTGAGGGTACATCCATCAAAGAAATCGACTACTTTGATGAGACAAAGGTTCCCGGCTGCTATGCCCAGAGTAAGGCTCTCGCCACCCAGGAAGTCCTGGATGCCGTTCACCACAAAGGACTGAATGCATGTGTCGTTCATCCCAGTGGAATTATGGGTCCGGAAGATTATGCCATCGGTGAGCCGACACAGAATCTGGTCCGGATCATCAATGGAGAGCTTCCCGCCGGCATCGACGGAGATTTCAACCTCTGTGACGTAAGAGATCTTGCCCAGGGCATCATCGCAGCAGTGGACAAGGGCCGCTGTGGAGAATGTTATATTCTTGCAAACGAACCGGTCACCTTCAAAGATTTCTGCCGCATGGTCACAGATGAAAGCGGAGGGAAAAAAGTCAAACTATTCCTCCCCATTTTCGCTGCCAATGTCATGGCCAGTGTCATGGAAACAACTGCCAAAAAAAAGGGAGAAAAACCTTTAATGACAAAGTTTTCAGTGTATAGTCTGGCGAGAAACAATAACTTTGATTCCAGCAAGGCGAAAGAAGAGCTGGGTTATACCACCAGGCCTTATGAGGAGACTATTCATGATCAGGTGGAATGGCTGCTTAAAGAAGGAATTATCAAACCGGAATAAGAGGAGGGAAAAGATATGGCAAATGTATGTGTAATTACCGGCGGTGGAAGCGGCATGGGGCTTGAAACCGCAAGAAATATTGATAAAGACGTAATCCTGGTATTAACAGGAAGGACTGTTTCAAAACTTGAGGGCGCAAAATCAATACTGGAAGCAGAAGGTCATGAAGTCCACATCACTGCATGCGATGTTTCGGTTCGTTCGGATGTCCATGAGCTGTGTCTTCTGGCAGCAAGCCTTGGAACCATCAAAACGGTAATCCATGCAGCAGGTCTCTCTCCATCTATGGCAGAAGCAGAGAAGATCATCAGGGTCAATGCCATCGGTACAAAGAACGTGAACATGGAGTTCTATAAATACATGGACCAGGGAGGCGTCATTGTGGACGTAGCCTCCAGCTCTGCCTACGAGGCACCCGGTATCCTTGTGAAACACCAGATTTACGAGATGGCAGAATATGAGGAGGATAAATTCCTCAAACATCTTCTGCGGGAATCCAAGATTGCTCCGGAGGGCTACAACCGAGCCGGCATGGCCTATACCATGAGCAAGAACTTCGTCGTATGGTATGCACAGAAATGTGCCCATGAATATGCTGCAAAAGGCATCCGCGTCGTCTCTGTCAGCCCGGGCCTCATCGAGACTGATATGGGTTCGAAGGAAGTGGAAATGGCAGACTTTGCAAAGAAGATGGTTGAGAACACCTGCGAAGGCAGAATGGGCAGGCCGGAGGAACTTGGTTTTGCCATTGCAGCCATCGCAGACGAAAGAAACGGCTATCTTTCCGGCATTGACATCCTGATTGATGGCGGAGCCTCCACAGGAAAGAAATTTAAAAAGAAATAATAAGAGAAGTTAAAATGTTTAAAAAATTTCAATCAAAGAGTTGGTATCCATACGCAGTCGCTCTGTGTATCGCCGTAGTTTTATACGTTGTATTAAATAATTTCCATATCATCACAGACGGCCTGGATTATTTCGGTAAATATTTTAATACAGTGCTCATCGGGTGCATTATCGCTTATCTGATGAACCCCCTCGCGAAACTTTATGAGAGAAAACTGTTCAGGAACCTCAGCAAGGGAAGGTGGGCTTTGTCCATCTTCCTTGCCTTTATCACCTTTGCGGCAGTGATTGTTCTGCTTCTGCTCATCCTGATTCCACAGCTGGTCAGCAACATTACATCTTTTTTGAAGCAGCTGCCGGAATATCAGGTATATATTCATTCTCTCTTTCAAAAGCTTGGGATTACCAGATTTCTGTATATCCCGGAAAGTGCTGATGAGATCACAAGTCAGCTCATAGACAGGCTGAATGGTTATGGGCAAGATATTATCGCATTCTGGTCAGGGGTTTTGAGTATCCTGATTAATCTCGTCATCGGTGCAGTTCTGGCTGTCTATCTTCTGGGATCCAAGGAAAGGCTGAAAACGGATGCCAAAGAGCTCCTGTCTGCTTTGCTGCCGGACGATAAACGGGATGGCGTTCTCCATTACATTAAACGGTGCGATTTTATTCTTAATCGTTACCTGGTCTTTACCCTACTGGATTCCGCGATTATTGGTGTTCTCAATGCCGCTATTATGATGGCTCTGGGGATGCCCTATGTAGGTCTGATTTCTATCGTTGTGGGTTTCACGAACCTGATTCCCACCTTTGGCCCGGTCATCGGAGCAGCAGTCGGAGGTTTGATCCTTCTGCTGGAGAATCCGATAACTGCGATCATATTTGTGATTGCCAACCAGGCCCTTCAGGGCTGTGACGGCTACATTATCAAACCCAGGCTCTTTGGTAATTCTCTTGGGGTATCCGGACTACTGATTCTCCTGGCCATCGTCACCCTGGGCAATGCATTCGGAGTGGGCGGGCTGCTGCTTGCCATTCCCTTTGCCGCAGTCTGCGATTTCACTTATCGGGAAGAACTGCTTCCTTATCTGAAAAGAAGAAAATGTAACAATGAAACGGAAAGGAATCAGCTGCCATGAATTATACCGGAAAAAAAACGAAGACCGCAGTAATACTGATAATCTTTACGGTGCTGCTGGCTGCCCTGGTCAGTGTGGCAGCGGGACTTTATAACGAGCTTCACGAGACATACATTGATAGTTTTGATTATCTGGAAAACTTCGTGAAAACATATGACTCACTTCTCAGCAGAGAGCAGGATGAAGAGACCCGCATCCGGTCGGATTTGAAAGATATCGCTGCCTTAACTGTCGCTGCAATAAAGAGGAGCAGATCAGAGTTTCTTCCTTCTCCATATGCTGACGGGGCTATCGTGAAAGTCACCGTGAACGGAATAGAATCTCCAATTGACTTACCGGAAGAGATTACGCCTGATGTTTTCTCCCATGACAGCGCGGGCACATATGATACTTCAGATGGGACCATGATCTACTGTCACATCGCAGACGATTTCTATTATTTGGAGATGACGGATCCGATAAAAAAGACAGAAACAGAAGATACGACATTTACAGCAGGAACATCGGATGTCACAGATGCTCTGGAAGATCTGGCAGCTGCTCACAAATGCGAATACCTCTATATGAAAGCGGCCAATGACAGCAGCAGTGACTACGAAATATACTGTGGAACGGGTCAGTTCAGCAAGTACAATCGTCTGTCACAACTGGATATCTCAGAAAATGATATGAAGGAGGTCCGTGACAGCCTTAAGACAGGGTCGCATCATATGATGAATATTGACGGTAGTCAGTATTTTGTCCGATTTATCACCGTCGGAGACTCAAGAGTGGCGGCAATGCTCATTCCGGTAAAAGCAGCCCTGCTGCGCACTGCAGAGCAGACCGTCTTATTTGTCGCAGCTTTGCTGGTCGTCTGTATCGTGATTTCCTCCTGGATTCTGTTCACCTATGATGCAGTGGAGAATCACACGATATCCCTGGCAGATCGTGACAGGTACCAACCCCGTTCCTTACGGATCAAAACCAGAGCGGCAGTGATCATCGGTTCTGTACTTATCCTGATCAGCAGCCTGTATTTACAGTCTCTTGAAAGTGTATTCACCGAGACAAATAACGGGTCGGCAATGTTGACAGCTCTCTTCCACAGAATCGATAATGACAGGAAACGATCTGAAAAACTCTGGGAGGACAGCCAGGACAGGTATACAGCCATGGCAGAACGCATCGCTCTGTTGATTGACAGGAACAGAGAGCTCCAGAACAGAGACTGGCTGAGGGAAGCATCACAGATCGTCGGGGCGGAGTTCCTCATGATTTTTGACACAGATGGCAAGGAGGTCATTTCAGATTCCCCCTATAAAGGTATCGTATTGGGGACATCCGAGACCGATGCGACTTATGATTTCCGTCGGCTCCTCAATGGTGTAAAAAGCATTTCCCATGCGAATGTGAAAGACGAGGTCATAGGAGAGAAGCTGGATATGTACGGTATAGCTCTCCGGTTCCTTGCGGATAAAAATGCCGACGGAGCACTGATATTGGCGACAAATCCGAAGACTTCCGGAAAAAAGACTTTTGCGGATATTAATGAGATTGCCGGGTCCATGATGGCGGGAAAGGCAGTGTGTATTGCAGCAGACCCGGCAACGGGACTCATAAAATACAGTTCAAACCATTCCCTGCTTGGCAGGAAAACGGATTCTCTCGGTCTGGAGCAAAACGATCTTCGTGAAGATTACATGGGCTTCATTAAGCTGAAAGGCCGGCGTCATTATGTGATATCTGCCGAGCATGATGGCCTGTTTTATTACTATGCAGTAAAAAGCAACAGAATGTTAAAATATGATCTGCAATATGCGTTAATCGTATCTCTTCTCTCCCTGTTCCTGCTGGCAGGCCTGGCTCACATACTGCTCAAAGGATACCGGGATGAAGATTACATGGCTTCTTTTGCGTTGGAGGGCTCTTTAGATGAAGAAATCCCTGTCTTTTACCCGACTGCGGACGAACTGACGAAAGAAAAATTGTATTCCTTTGATTTTCTCAACAGGAAAGCATCTCCAGATGAGAGAACGGGCTCTCTCATGCTGCTGTGCGTCGCCGCAGTCATGATGGCTGCACTGTTCCGGGTTTATTCCGGCAGAAATTCCTTCGGAGGAGAAGGAAGCGTCCTGAACTATATCGGACATGGGGACTGGGACCGCGGCATTAATATTTTTGCGGTATCTTCCGTTATGGTCCTCCTCTGCCAGGTCATTTTGATACTCGTGACACTGAAATTCATTGCCAGTTTGGCGGGAAAGTTTCTTGGTGCAAAAGGGCACACCGTCTGCACGCTTTTATACAATATCGTATTCTGCATTACAATGGTTGTATTCGTAATGATGACTTTGGAATATTTCGGTGTCAATACCCAGGCGCTGGTGGCCTCATTCGGATTGGCCGGTCTCGCCGCGTCACTAGGCGCCAAGGATTTCGTCTCGGATATCATAGCAGGCATTACACTGATGACCGACGGATCCTACAAGGTCGGTGACACCATAGAGATTGACGACTTCCGGGGGACTGTCCTTAAGATCAATATGCGAAAGACCACCGTGCTGCAATGGCAAGGAACCGTGAAAACCTTCAGCAACAGTACAATCACGAGTGTCATAAATCACTCCCTCTATCCATATACTTGTTTTCTGACATTTACTATTCCCAAGGAATGCACGGTGAAGAAGGCTGAAGAGATTATAGGCAGAGAACTTCCCAAACTGAAGAATCAATGCCCTGGCATCATCGAAGGTCCTTCCTACGTGGGGGTATCCGAGGTAAAAATATTGTATGGTTCCCTTTGGACAACGCTGGCTGTTCAGGCAGTCTGTAAGTTTAAGGACCGTTTCACAGTGAATTACTTCTTAACCAGGAATATCAAGATGATGTTCGAGGAAGAATTTGATGAGACGATTACAATTTATCCTCCTTTTCCACCCGATGAAAGCCGGCCGTCTCTTTAATAGCTCTTTGTAACAACAGGGGTATAATACCCCATAGATTGAGGAATGCGATATGAATTATACAGAATTGATTGATCCTGAATTGAAGAAAAATGCTCGGACTGTTCCCTTTAACCGATTTATCACAGCCACCGGGAATATCTATCAGGGAGCGGCCTGGCATCTGTCCAAATGTCCGCCGGAAATAAAAAAGGAAGTCATTGTGACAGAAGGCTATCAGGGACTTCCTTTGAAGACAAGTGTTTTTTCTCCCAAAGATGCAGAAGGCAGCCTGCCGGCACTCATTTATGCCCACGGTGGAGCCTTCGCTTACAAACCATCCACCTATCACAAAAAGCTGGCATGCATTTACGCACAAAAAGCAGGGTGCAGGGTTTTCTTTACCCACTACCATCTGTCACCCCGCTACCAGTATCCGGCGGCCTATGAGGATGTGGTTTCTTTATATCGTTATGTGACAGAGCACGCAGGAGAGCTTGGTGTCGACGCAGACCGAATCGGAATTGGCGGGGACAGTGCCGGCGCATCACTTGCCGCCCTGGTCTGCAGCCGCTATGAGGAAGAAAATGTGAAGATGCCCCTCTTTCAGATGCTTGTGTATCCTTTTACGGATTGCAATATGGAGACAGAATCCATGAAACAGTTCACAGATACTCCCCTGTGGAATTCTCAGTATATGGAAAACATGTGGACATACTACTGTGGAGAGGACCGTGCGCTTCGATCTCAGGCAGCACCCATGCACTGTCCTCTTCCCGATGTGATCCCTGATACCTATATTGAGACAGCCCAGTATGACTGCCTGCATGATGAAGGAATATTGTATGGAGAGAAATTGAAAAAGGCAGGTGCCGAAGTAATGATTAATGATACAACCGGGACCTATCACGGATATGATATTGTTACTGATGCGCAGATCGTAAAAGACAATGTCAAGAAACGGCTGTCATTTTTACAAAGAAAATTCAATCTTTAACACAGGCTCCAATCCCAAATCAGAGATTGATTCTGCAGCGGATTACAGCATGATAGAAGTACTTAAGAAGACCCGTTTAAATCAGTCAAATGGAAAGGAGAGTAAAAATGACTCACAATCCGGATGTTTATTTACTGTATGAATATATGAAAAAGAACGCTTTTACCGTTCGCATTAAGGTCAGACTTTCCGAGACGATTGACGAAGAATTACTGACACAGGCAGCCAGGGAGGCCATGACACGATTTCCGTATTTTTCAGTAAGTCTCGGGCTTGATGAAAAAGAGAATTATGTTTTACTTCCCAACAACCGCCCCATTGCCGTATTGCCCGAAAAAGAAGAGCGGCTGCTGCTGGGCTCCGAAGAAGTGGGCGGACATCTGTTTGCTCTCACCTGGAAGGAGGACTGTGTCTGGTTCAATTGGGTGCACAGTATCTGCGGCGGTTTCGGGGCAATGTTCTGGGTAAAAACGACCCTTTACCAATATCTGACGAAGCGGTATGGTCTGATCCAACCGCCTGCCGATCTGAAAAAGGTCGGGGAGCCAATTGAGAAGGAAGAATATGCCTTCCCTGATGCTGACATGCTCCCCCTCGATACGCCAATAAAACGATATGAAGAAGGGGACAGCAAGGTGGGGCAGATCGCAGAGTACCAATATTTTCTTAACCCCTTTGCCAAAGAGACTTATTATTATGAAGTCGACCTGGACAGCAAGGCTTTGCTTGAATATGCAAAACAGATTGATGGAACTCCCAACACCGTTCTAGCCGCGATCATGCTGAAGACAACCGCACAACATTTCCCTCCTAAGGCAGGCCAGCACATATCTGCCAAGATTGCCAATGACTATCGCAGGGATATCGGCTGTCCAAAATCATATCGGGATTATGTCAGATTCATCCATGTAAAATATACCTGGGAGATGGGAAAAGAGTCCATCAAAAGGTTAAGCCAGCGAGCAAGAGGTGCAATCCTGCTGCAGATGCAGCCAGAGAATTCATACGAATGGTATCGGACCATCGCCCAGGCAAGAAAAGGGATTGACCTTCAGCCTAACCTGAAAGCAAAGATTAAATACGCCAAAAAGCACAGTATCTATACCAGTGATGCCCGCGACACCTATATGATAAGCTACGTGGGACAGACAGACTGGGGAGGTATGGCAGATTATATCAGATCCGTCTACTCCATTACCGACGGAGACCTGATGCTGGAAGTGAACGCTTTGCCGGATAAATTCTGCATCAGTTTCCAGATGCTTTCCAAAGACAGAAAACCATTGGATCTGTTTACCAGAATATTGACGCAGGAACAGCTGCCCTATACTGTTTCGGATTGTATGGTAAGAAATATGCCGGATCTGCTGCTGCCCAAATTATAACAATATAAAAACATCGAAAGTCTTTCATCCTGGCTTTCGATGTTTTTATATTATTATTGTTAAATATCCTGCAAAAATTTACTCTGCATTCTCTTTAAATCTATGGTAAATTATTGATAGTAAATGCAAGGGATTTGTTATGCCTTGCAAACTCATGATAAAGTATCAACTGAGAAGGAGGCTTAAATGAGCAACAGTAGTAATTCATCAACCATGGAAAAGAACGCATCCACAAAGAATGGTATAAAGCGGCTTGTTTTCGTGATATTTGCCTTTGTTCTTGAGGTGGGCCTGATTCTTTCCATCTTCCTGTGGCTGAACAACTATGCAGAGTGGATTGCCATAGGCACCCGTATCTTAGCGGCAGCTCTGGTACTTTTTATCTATAACCAGAACAAGACGTCCGCCATAAAAATGTCCTGGATCATCCTGATCATGACAATGCCCCTGTTTGGTATTGTACTCTATTGTCTGATTGGTCTGAGTTATTCCACCAAAACAATGAGAGAAAGGTATGAGGAGGTTGACCGGAAATTATTTCCATGTCTTCCGGAAAACAGGGATGCTGCAGAGAGATTGATGGCGCGGGATAAAGCTGCAGCAAAGATTGCGGACTACATCAAGCGGTATTCTCATTATCCGATTTACGACAATACGGATATTGTCTATTATGATGACGCCGCTGACGGGCTGGAAGCCCAGAAAGAAGAGCTTCGCAAGGCGGAGAAATTCATTTTCATGGAATACCATGCTATTGAGAACGCGGAAAGCTGGCATGGTATTCAGGAAATCCTGGAGGACCGCGTGCGGGCCGGGGTTGATGTCCGGATTTTCTATGATGATATGGGAAGCATCGGCTTTATCAATGTGGACTTTGTGAAATTGATGGAAGAGAAGGGAATCCGATGCAGAGTATTCAATCCTTTTATGCCTTTACTGAACATCTTCCTCAATAACCGGGATCACAGGAAAATAACCGTGATAGACGGAAAGGTCGGTTTTACTGGTGGATATAACCTGGCCAATGAGTATTTTCATATTACAGAACCCTTTGGATACTGGAAAGATACCGGCGTTAAAATTACAGGACCTGCTGTCAAAAGCCTGACGGCCGCTTTTCTGGAAATGTGGAACGCTATTCGCGGGGATGATGAAAATGATACGGATTACCAGATTTATTTTCCCAATTACCCCTACGAAGCAAAAGAGGATGGTTTTGTCATCCCCTATGCAGATCTGCCCCTTGATGAGGAGCAGGTGGGAGAAAGTGTTTACATGGCTGTGGCAAATTATGCCAAAGACTATGCCTGGTATGTCACTCCCTATCTGATTTTGACAGATGAGATGATCCACACCCTGGGCCTTGCAGCCAAACAAGGGGTGGACGTGCGTGTAATCACGCCCGGAATACCGGACAAAAAAATGGTTTATTCCATCACCAGGTCCTACTATAACAGTCTTGTGAGAAATGGTGTGCGGATCTTTGAATATACACCTGGTTTTTGTCACGCTAAAATGAGTATTGCAGATGACCGGATTGCAACCTGCGGAACCATCAACCTGGATTATCGCAGCCTTTACCATCATTTTGAAAATGGCTGTCTGTTCATGGATTACGAGGCCGTGGGCAAAGTCAAAGAAGACTTCGAGAATATGATGGCCCAATCCAGAGAGGTCACCGAGGACTACAGGAACCCCAGGGCAGGAAGAAAACTGCTGCAGCTTTTCTTAAGGCTTTTTGCCCCCTTCCTCTAAATCAGCATAAATATATTATAGAAAGATAGGTTTAAAAACAATGGACCCACTTGTTAAAGATATCATCCTGAAATATGGCAGCCATATTCTCTGTTCTGACATTTTTCAGGAAAGCTTTGAACAGACACATCACTATAAAACCACAGTGGGCGACCATACTCTGAGCGTTGCTGCAGAAGCTGTGAAACTATGTCTTCGCCACAATATGACGGATGAAAACACTCTGGCTACCGTAGTCACGTCCTGTCTCTGCCATGATCTCAGTCTGAGCGGCAGAAAGGATAAATACCAGAATAATCTGGAGACTCTGATCAGGCATCCGGATCATTCTGCCCAGGCCTATATGGACTTGACAGGGGAGACGGATGAACGAGTTCTGAATGCCATACGTTCCCACATGTTTCCTTTGAAGCCACGGATCCCCAGGCACAAGGAGGGCTGGATTCTGGCTCTGGCAGATAAAATTAGTTCTTCTATGGATATCCTTAACATACCGCCCATGACCAACGAAGAAAAGAATGAACTTCTGGAAGCAGCGGAAAGGATTACTGACCATAGCCATGTCACTCGATAATTCCAGAACACTATAATTAAGAGGAAAAGAATTTTGAAAAAAACATCTATATTCAGTTTGCTATTTTTGACAATTTGCATCCTGGCAGGATGTCAGAACACCACTAAACCATCTTCAGGCAGCAAAGACGGGCACTATGAGAGCGAACTGGGCTGGCAGGTACATTACGATCCGGAGTACGTGGCAGTCGAGGAAAAAGATGCCAATGACGTTATCTTCAAGTATTTAGGCGAAGCGGTGGGAGACAATTATGTTGAGATTCAGTACTTCCCTGACCGGATGCCCCGGGAAGTTCTTGATGAAGCACTGGAAGATGCCGATGAAGATTCTATAGTCCGGGATCAGGGCTACATCGTTGAGGACCAGTGGAGTTATACGGCAGAAGTGGAATCTTCAGAAGATGACCGGAGTGTGACCACATCAATGCAGTCAGCTGAGTATAACGGCGGTGTACTTCTTACAAAGCTGGTGATCGGCATGACAGATGAAAACATACTGGAAGGGTATATGGGGGACATTCTCTGGCATATCCTGGATACTCTCACTTTCAACCAGCCCCAGCCCCAGACTGAGTTTGCCGATGTCCCCGGAACATATAAACGGGCCGCTGCGGCAGACAGCAAAGAAGCAGCACCAGCTTCAAAGGACCAGAACCCGCAGGACAGCTTCCCTGACACCATTATCCTTTATGATGAACACAGCGGAATTTTTGGCACGCAGGATGGTGTTCCATTGATTTGGGGTTCCAAGTACCTGGTGGAAAAGAATGGCGCCTATTATTATGAATATAAATTGGATGGTGATACGCTGTCTGTAAGCAAGGATGGTCAGACCGTTGAATATCAAAGGGACAAGACGGTTGTCGAGACGAATCCTTATCTGGACCCCCAGATGGTAAAGGAAATGAATAAGGAGATCGACCAGCTCTATCATGACTCTTCCTATGGTGAGTACGGACGTATCCATAAAATGCAGGCCTTCATTCTGGAGCTGGCCATGCATGCCAAAGCACAGAATCCTGATTTTAAGATTATTGGCCAGAACTGCGTTTTCCTGGCTTACAAAGATGGGAAATATGAAAATGGCGACCAGACTTCCATGAGAAGACTCGTGGATGGCTGGAGCGTGGAAGGTGTGGTAGGCAAGGGAGAAAGCCTTGAACCCAACAGTTACCAGAGAATGTATATTGACCAGGCGAAAAAAGGAAAATTCGTCACGGATACCACCATGGTCCGGACGGAAGAAGAACGGAAAAACTATCTGGCCAGGGCAAAAGCCTGGGGCATCGTTCCTTATCCAAAACTGGGCGGAGAACTGATTCAGGAACTTATGCCCGGCAAGCGATGGGCAGATAACGGAGATTATTTCTGGGTAGAAGACCCGAAGATCCTGGGCATATCTGACTGGGTCGACGGCAGCCGTAGTGTGGAGAAGCTTTCCGATGCCAATTCATTCCTGTATAATATCAATTCCAGGCCATACGATAACTGGCAGGATTGGGATAAAGAGGAATCTGCATTTACCAAAGGCGGTGGTGACAGGACCAGAATCACCGACTCCTATGCCTGCGGTCTTTTGGTACCCTCAAAGAATGGACCCTATACGCCGGTCAGCGAAGAAGAGGATGACGAGACCCTGGAAAAAGCCATAGAGGTTTATGGGGATAAATGGGACTGGTGGTGGAGAAAAGAAGGTTTTGATGAGAATACTGGTCGGGAGACCTGGCTGAAGGCGCTCCGCGATTCTGAGTATGATGTCATCTACATCGATTCCTTCTACAACCACAGAGCCCGCCCTGAGAACCAGACACCACTGACCAGGGAAGAGGTCGAGAGTCTCAAGCACAAGCCGGATGGCAGCCGTCGTCAGGTCATCGCTTATCTTGCCATAGGAAGTGCCGAGCAGAACAGATGGTACTGCCAGGATGACTGGATCTGGATCGATCCTTCCAACAAGAATTCTTTCTACAGCATGAAGGCAGGACAGCTGGTTGAGCGGGGAATGAACACCATTTACGTTCCTTTCGCAAACACAGAGGCGGCCAAGGCAGCCAAGGATACGACTGAGCCTCCCACCTGGCTGGCTTTCGGCTATGGAGATGAATACCCGGAAGAATCTATCGTTCAATGGTGGCATGAGGATTGGAGGAACATTATTATCAATGGCGGCGGCAAATACCGCCATAAGGTGACAGGCGACAATACTTCTTCCATTGACAGAATTATCAATCAGGGCTTTGACGGGGTTTATCTGGATAATGCAGACACCTGTAAAGACCCGTCCTGGGAGTCCTTCGAAGAATACTGGTATGAGCATGGCGGCATACCGGAGAAATAATCCGAAAAGAAAAATAACGTAAACGGGACTGCCGCTTTCTGATAAGCGGCAGTCCCTTCACTTTGCCGTTATATATACCCCTGGAAATCTACTCGTAATATAGGGGTGCTTTCTTTAATGTCTGGAACAGATCCCAGTCATGGGCAGGAATCATGGTTGCATGATACTTATTGGTGAGATAACGGACGCGCTCGATAGACTTAAAGTATTCGGGTCTCTGTCCAAGAAGTCCGGAGGCCCTTCCTGGAGGCCCGTATATCTCCATAGTATAAACAGCATCCATGGGAAATACAAAGGTACCTTCTTTCTCAAGATGGATAACCAGACCGAGAAGCCCCGGCGTGTGCCCTGGCAGATTCACCACTTCCACGCCCGGCACCAGTTCGAAGTCATCTTCCACCAGCCGGTAATGGTCCACCACCACATCCAGATCGTTCTTGCAGTAGCCCACCCACTGAGTGTAATCATTGGTCACCCGTACCATGGTTTGTGCATACTCAAAATCTGCCTTTGGTGCATAGATATCCGCATGTTTAAAAAGATGTACATTTCCGGTATGGTCAAAATGCATGTGCGAAAGGACTACCGTGTCAATGTCTGCAGGACGGAGTCCCACCTTGGCCAGCTGCACTTCCAGATTCTGTTCGATGGTCTGGTGCAGATCATAAGCATCGGCAATATCCGGAGCCCAGTGCCCTCTCATGGCATTCATATTGCTTCCTGTATCATAGAGGATCCAGCCATTGTCATGCTGAATCAGAATACACATGACCGGAAGATTATAAAAAGTATGTTTTACATCCGGGTTGCTTCTTGTTGCTATAGTGGAATTAGCCACTACGTTATTCTTGTCCGTCTTCAGATAACCCGTATCGAGGATATAGAATCTCAGCATATCAGCCTCCTTAAAATAAGAATATATCTTCTACTTGTTAATTATCTTTTCTATCATTTTAGCATAAGGATTTATTTCCTAATGAGAATTTATAACCATTATTTTAGGAATAAAACTATCTTAATCGTGAACAATAACGTCATTTTATCAGAACTATTCCTCTCGTCCTTTTTTGTTGAAGTATCTTTAGTTTATTTTCTCCCGATCATCTTTCTGATGGTTTCCGGGTCCACCGGTCTGTAAGCTTTATTCACATCATTGACGCCATAGACCGGACTCACTCTGCCGCTCCACAGACGGCCGCCCTTCCTGTTAGTGATGGTCTCCACAAAATCGTGATAGTTGTCCGGCGTAATCTGATCCAGCTCCTCTTCTGTGTAGAGGGAGGGATCATAATGGCTTCGAATGAAGCTCTTTACAAAGGGCACATAGGAATCACTGTAAATCTTGTTGCTGTACTTGAGGATCTCGTCAATATTCTTATTCTTTAGTTCTTCAAAAAGGACGTAGTAATCCTCCTTGCCACTGATCTGAAGTACATCAAGAGACTTTGAGAGGATGTCCCTGGCATTGTCAAAATAGGACAGATAGCCGAAAAGATACATCACCTGCCTGAAATAGATGACAAAAACCTGAGGCAGCAGCAAAACAGTAAACTCACGATAAGCCGCATGGGCTCTCCTCAGGCAGCTGCCGAGCATCTGCTTGATGGAAATATCCCGGAAGGGTCCGGGCACCTGGTTCTTATCCATATCAATCTCTGTGCCGGGTTTGAGCTGTCTGATGATATCCTTAAAAGCAGTCTGGCAGGCATGAAATTCCGAATAAGTATTCATATAGTCAAAAAGCCGCTTGCCTGCATCCCCCTCAAAAGGATTATCCCCGGATGTCTTCTCCGGCAGATTGATCTCGCCATAAGTTCCGAAGATCTTTTTGTCGGAAGCCGTGTTGACATTCTCCTCCCGCCTGTCCCGCTCCTTCAGATCCTCTATTCCCGGCTTAGGGCCCGAATAAGTCAGAAAATCATAGAGATGAGTGAATTCATGCATGAGCAAAAAATGTACAAACTCCTCCCGATAGACAGGAAAACGTCTGGTCAGGTGAAGAATATACTTCCCCTCCAGCATCTCCATCAGGTCAAAGGAAGCTTCCACTCCATCAGCAGCGTCATAGAGAATCTCCGAAATCTCCACATCGCTGTCAAAGCCAAGATTCTTTTTATATTCCTTCCATAGATCATTTACCAGTGAACGCATAAACTCCCTCCAATATACTATAAGTATATCAAAGGGAGTCTTGGTAAATATGAAAAATATCGCTGCTATCTTTGACAAATCCAAAGATATTTTCTCTGCGAAGTATCTTTATTCTACAAATTCTTCTGCGGGCATCCCATCATCCGGGTTCTCGACAATCTTGATCTTAGTCTCAGGGAGAAGGGTATCAAGAATCTTCTCATAAACGATGTTATCCCGGATCGTCTCGTCGGTAAGACCTGCGTCGTAGAGGTCCTGGGCACTGCTGTACTCATCGTAGGTCTGAAGAATCTCATCGATGTTCTTCTTCACATCCTGATCAGTTACCTCAATCTTCAGTTCCTTCTCAAGCAGTCTGCAGACACACTCAGCCTTGAGGTTCTCCTTGGCAGCATCCTCGAGAGACTGACCGTAGATGGTATTAAAATAATCCTCAATTTCCATGCCGTAGGCTGCGGCAGTCTCAGCCTGTTCAGAAATCAGATTGTCCTTCTCCTGGGATATCATGTCCTCCGGGAAGTCCTTCACCTGTTGGGCATTAGCGACTACTGCTGTCCAGAGATTGTATCTTGCAGTCTGATCTGCTTCTGTTTTTGCCGCTTCTTCCAGTTCCGCCTTCTTGGCCTTCTTGTACTCTGCTACAGTATTGTAGTCAGTGTTTTCCTTGATAAATGCATCATTGATCTCCGGAATAATCTGCTTCTGGATCTTTTTGATGGTGATGGTCTGCTCACACTTCTTGCCTACAACATCCGTATCATAGAAGTCATCCGGGAAGGTGTAGGTCACCTTGACATTGTCGCCCACCTTGTGTCCCAACAACTGCGCATCGAAATCAACACCCTCAAGGCCCTCAGCCAGCTCATTGGTTCCAATCTCAATATCCATGTCAGTATCACTGTAGGTATCACTTTCTTTGCCGTCAATGACGCTGATATAGTCAATATTGACGAAGTCGCCCTTCTTAACCTCTTTCCTGTCTGTCACATCCTCATAGGTTGTATAATTCTCAGCAAGACTTCTCAAGTCCTCTTCCACATCCTTGTCTGTCACTTCAGATGATACACCCTCAATCTCAAGGCCTTTGTACTGTCCTAACTTGATATATTCCTCAGGATTATCGATCACAACCCGCTTGTACTCTGGAAGATTTGCCAGAATATCCTCAGTTGTGGTCTCGGAAGATGACTGCTGTGACTTGGAATTACCACATCCCACCAGGAGGCAAAATGCCAATGCAATGGCACATGCTCCCAAAATCCTCTTTTTCATAGCTGTTGTTCCTTTCTCGTGTATGTATCTTTGATCTGTTATTAATTATATATTCTCTGAAATATATCATCTATAATGTATCACTAATGTTCTAAATTAACAATTCTCTTCACTAAATCTACATACTTTTCATCAGAAGGCAGCTGGGATACCCGTCTGACGGTTTGAATCAATCGTAATCGCCTCAGCGATTACGCGCGAGTTGCGCGACACCGTAGGTGTCTTCCTATGCGCAACTCTGCGATCCGCCGGAGGCTCAATCTCTGACGCAGGCATGAAACCCATGTCAGAGAAAAGATAATCCTTGTGCATTTGCTTATGTGTGATAAAGAAGCAATAGAAGTGCAAAAAATTTTGCCGTTCCTATCCGACACTTGGCCATTGTGTCGGATAGGTCGGGCGGTTATTCGGGCAAGTCAATCTTGCCGACAAAGCTGTAA
>JBGUIF010000017.1:0-7650 GCA_045112755.1 Anaerobutyricum sp. | reverse complement strand
TGTTAGAGCCCGGTTTGATTAGCCGCCCAGAGACCAGTTAAAACAACCAATCTAAGGTCATTTAAATGAACCAATCACCCTTATACTGGGCTTTGATTTAGGTTTCCGATGGTTCTGGTGATGTGGATGCAGAGATCCTGCTGGTCTGCAGGGTTATATTTTCGAGACGCTTCCCTCTATAACTGTCTCCGCGGATATTGAAAACGATCGCATCGTCAAATATCCTGTCGAGTGCACACAGGAGATCGTCATCGTCATTGAAGTTCTGCTTCCATTGGGCGGGAACCTTATTGCTTGTAAACAAGATATTATTAATGCCCTGTCTGCTGTAGCGTCTGTCGATCATGTCAAAGAAAAGTCTTGTATTCTCTTTGTCGAATTCGCAGTGCCCTACTTCATCGATGATCAGACAGGCAGGCCTCACAAGGCCATTCAGGCAGGAAGATTCTTTGCCATTCCTTCTGGCATTGGTAAACCTGTCACGAAGCTCAGACATCTTGATAAAGTATGTTTTCAGTCCGTTCTGGCAGCACTCATACCCGTATGCCTGGGCAAGATGAGTCTTTCCGGTCCCTGGAGGACCTATGAAAGCCAGATTCTTGTGGGCATGTATGGCATTTAACGCCGGTAATGACCTGAGCCTGTCCACATGCCTGCCTTTGATGGCTGAAAAGTCGAAGTTATCAAAGGTCTTCGGTGCTTTAAGTGGGAGTCTGCTGGTACGCAGGTACATCTCGATCGTATTACGCCGCTTTTTCTCCCGAAGGTAGGTAAAGACCTGGTCTATTGCGATCATCTGGTCTGTACTGAAACCGTGTTCTTCGATGAGTGTCGACAGTTCGAATGCGTTCAGATCCAGGTGGAGGATCTTAATCGTTGATTCAAGGTCGTCAAAAGGGAGGCCGTTCAAAGGATCACCTCCTCTTCGAAATTGAATTTATCGAAGCCATCATTCCTGACCGGTTCTTCCAGCATCTGTATCCTTGTTTTTACAGGAGCAGTTGGAAGTTCTTCCGGCATGACAGAATCGGGGAACTGATCGATGCAGTAACTGTCGAGCCTGCTCCAGGTCACCTCATGGGTCACCAGGAGATCCTGGAGGTCGGAGGAATAGATATACAAGGTATCACGTTTCCTGCAAACACGTGCAGTCCGACCTGTATATCTGAACGGGACACCGAACCTGCGTCCTTCATAACAGATAAAGCCATCAAAAGAGATCCGTCTCAGAGGAAACAGATAGAGCAGGATAGCTGGATCCTCTTTTAAGGGAAGAGCGGCCGCTGAGCATCTGGTCGCATGCAGGAAATCCGGAATGTCGTCGATCTCCTTATGATATCGGGCATTGTGCCTGTCGCACCATTCAAGGGCTTGTCTGTTGAGGTCTGTGATGTTGAAGAACAAGCGGCCGGCTAGGAAGTTGTCCTTGACAAATCGGATCAATCTCTCGACTTTCCCTTTGGTGAATGGGTGTCGTGGCTTGCAGAGCTTTGTCCGGAACCCAGCAGTGTTCATGAATGCTTCATAATCCACCTGCCATATGGGATGTCCCTCAAAGTCTCGCTTGATCACAACGCTCTTCATGTTATCTGTCAATATATACTCGGGCACCCCTAACATGAAGAATCCATGGATCATGCCAATGAAAAGGTTTTCCTGTTTGGCATTCGGAAAAAACTCAACATACATCTTTCCGCAGTGATGACAGATCATGGCAAAACAGGCAACCCTATATTCGTTGCCTGAAGGATCCAGCACCCGGGTAAAACCCCAGTCCATCTGATAAGCTTCACCTGGCGCTGTTTTATACCGGCGTCCGCGGTTTCCTTGTGGAGCGACCTGTTGGCGCTTGGCCGGAACAAAATCCTGGTGTGCTGAGATGTATCTTTTGACAGTCGTGAGACTGCCGGTAAAACCCTGTTCTGTAAGCCGGTCATAGCATACAGATGAGTTAGTGACTCCAGCTCTGAGCAGGTTATCCAGGATCGAAGTATAACCACTCAGGACAGTGACCGCGTTCTTTTTCCCGGTCCGTCCATGGGGTTTGACGATAAAACCATCTTTTTTCAGTTTGCGGAGTCTGGCTCTGGATATACCAGTACGCCGCTCGAGTTCAGCGAGATTTATAGTTTCTAAAGAAAAAGAATCTCCCTGTAACTCTTTCATTTCATCTATGGCTTGTGCTATTATATCAATGCACAAGTCATTGCCAATACGTTCATTCATACGTCTCCTTTCCTAGGGTGATTGGTTCAAATCCTAGTCTACAGGAAAGAATGGATGATTGGTAATGGCTTTTTTATTTGAACTCGAATTGGTTAATTTAACTGGGCCCTGAATGGTTATTTAAACCGGGCTTTAACACCTATGAGGGTCTGAAGCTTTTTGGGGACTTTTGACCCTATGAGGGTCTGAAGCTTTTTGAGGACTTTGGGCCATTCGGGCTTTTCGGGACTCCCTGTTTTGGCAGGTGGAGATGTGGCACACAAGGTAAGATGTGATCATCTCACTCCCGAAAATCAGCAGATTCAGACCTGGGATCCAATGAAAATGCAGTTTGTAAGAGCCGGATACTGCAAGAGCCGCCTGGACATTTCCCAGTTCGCTGAAAAAGAGGGGGCTGCCGTGGTAACAGATGGTATAGTAGTCTGCTGTGGCCCACAGGAAGAAGAAGGCTGCTGAAAGGTTAAAACTGACAGACCAGCGGCCGTTGACCAGCCTCACAAGAAAATGAACAAAGAAAATCAGGGAAAGGTTTAAGAAGAAGCGGGGAAGACTGAGGACAGGGATGGGGATGGGCATGTCCACGGCTAAAAGACTTGTCTGCATCTGGAGGAACTCCAGGCTGCAGGCTGCAAACAGCCATATTGGTATAATAATGTAACTGCTCTCTTTTCTCTTTTTGGTACCCATATCTTCAAGTCGCCTCTTATGTCAGTCACGGGTGTGCTGTTATGATGTTGTGTAAAACCTATTTTTGCACATCGATATTATTCGATAACTATACTACACCAGGGAGGGACAAAAATCAAGCATATGAGCTGCCGGAGAGTCTCGTGGTGGGTCGGGGATGTGCCAAAGAGAACCGTCCCCGTGACACACCCGTGACACAAATAAAAGAACTTGCGTTCGAACAAAAAATATGGTAAAATCAGGAAAACGTATGTTTGGGAATCTGACGTTGGAGTTATGTCAATTGTTGGAATTATGTTAAATAGAAAGGACCTTATCATGAGTCGTGAGAAGAATTACGGAAAGATTTCTGCCAAGCAGTCAGAGATTTTGGAGTTTATTAAACAGTCTATCCTGAATCGGGGTTATCCCCCGGCAGTCAGAGAGATCTGCGATGCTGTCCACCTCAAGTCTACCTCCTCTGTGCACTCCCACCTGGAGACGTTGGAGAGGAATGGCTATATCCGCAAAGATCCGACCAAGCCCAGAGCAATTGAGATCATAGATGACAATTTTAATCTGGCGCGCCGTGAGCTGGTCAATGTGCCCATTGTCGGCACGGTGACTGCCGGCCAGCCCATTCTAGCGGTGGAAAATATCGAAGGTTACTTTCCCATGCTGCCTGAGTTTGTCAATAACAGACAGACATTCATGCTGAAAGTCAGGGGTGACAGTATGGTGAATGCCGGTATTTTCGATGGAGATTATATTCTGGTGGAAGAACAAAAAACTGCCGCCAACGGCGACATCGTTGTGGCTCTTATAGAGGATTCGGCCACTGTGAAGCGGTTTTACCGGGAGCAGGACCACATCCGGCTGCAGCCGGAGAATGATTTCATGGAGCCTATTATCGTGCCGGCAGGTACGGATTTCTCCCTGGTGGGCAAGGTAATCGGCCTTTTCAGAGAGTATTGATAAATAATATTACCCCCAGGCAGGATACTGAAAAGAAAAACCTGCCTGGGGGTATTATAATAGTGTTTATTTAGGTATTTTTATCTTTCTTCGATGTATCGGTCTATTCCGTTTGCCACACCCTTGGCCATCTTCTTCTGATAGGCGCTGGTGGCCATGAGAGCATCCTCTTCCGGGTTGGACATAAAGCCCATCTCTAAAATGGTGACAGGCACTTCTGCCCAGTTGATCCCGCTCATGCTGTCTGTCTCCCACACATATCTCTTTTTGGCACCAGTGGCTGCCACGGCTTCCTCCAATACACATTCTGAGAGCAGATAGCTTTTGTCATAAAGCTCTCCATTGTATGGATTATCGGGGGTCTGACAGATGGTCATGATTCCCTGGAGGCTGGTGTCTTCCCCATCATCCGCATGAATGCGGATGAAAGCAACTGCATCAGCGTCATTGGCGATTTTGGCTCTCTCACTGTTGGAGATATTGACGTCATTCTTTTCCCGGCACATGATTACTTCATAACCGCGTTTTTCAAGCTCTTTTTTCAGTTTTTTGGCCACCATAAGATTCAGCTCATACTCATTGAGATGGCTGGTTTTTCCATAGGCCCCGCTGGTTACTTTCGCTTTGGTCTCGCTGGCGCCGGGACCGATGGGCTCCTGACTGGAGTCACCTTTTTTCTGATGGCCCGCATCGATTACCACTACATAGCCGTTTGCTTCGACCTTCTTATCGTCGGAGTCCTTGTTGGTACCTTCTTTTTTTGTGGTTCTTTTTCCGGATTGGGCTGGTGCGGCCTCCGTCTTGGCCTGATCGGCTTCTTCTGAAGCTGTGCCTGCAGCAGTCTGGGCAGTCTCAGCCTCGTCATTTTCATCCACACTTTGAAAGCTTTCCTCGGCTACTGCCTCCTTGGGCCAGACCAGAGTAACAGCGGCCGCAAAAGCAAGGGCTGCAGCCATGGCTCCACAAAACAGGAGTCTGCACCATGATTTGTTTTTCATTGGTCAAAAAACTTCCCTTCTTTTATGATCAACCTGGGTCTGCTTTATTGACTTTTATTGAGTCCTGCAGATCTTCTTGTTGTCATTCAGACCTCTTGATCTGCTGTTTGTCATTCAAGCCTCCAGATCTTCTGTTTATCATTCAGGCCTCCAGATCTGCTCTGCTAATCTCTTTTCCGTCTCTCCAGATCCTTTCCAGGTCATAAAATGCCCTGTCGTCTTTGCTGAAAACATGGATTATGATATCTCTGTAATCCAGTAGGATCCAGTTGGCTGTCTGATAGCCTTCAATCTGTTTGGGTTCGAAGCCTGCCTTTGCCAGTTCCTCCTCCACGCTGTCTGCCATGGCCTGGACCTGATTGCGGTTATTTCCGTTGGCAATGATAAAATAATCTGCCAGTGTAGAAACCTCGGCGATGTCTATGATGGTGACATCCTCAGCCTTCTTCTCATCCAGAGCATCCACTGCTATCGCAGCCATTTTCTTAGAAACATTTTCCATAGATCTCTCCTCTCCTGTAAGGGCCAATGAACAATTCTTCCTATATTTTATCAGTGTAAAAGGGTATAGTTTCCCCGACTACTGTCCAGGGCGTGGATTCAGGCTTTTAATCAATGACAATATGCCTTTGATCAGGGCAAATGTGGGATTCTTCTTTTTTTGTCCTGTCAGGATCAGCAGCTTTTTACCTCTTCTGAGATCTGCATTTTCCTGTAATACTGGCAGGTCTCCTCTGTCATGGTATCGATCAGCATGTCCCGGCTGTTCAAATAGTCCACGGTGGACTCAAGAATGGTGAGCAGGCACTGGTCCAGATCAAGAAATGCTTCTTTTCTTACCTGATCGAGGTTAGAGGCCCTGTTCCTGTTGGGTTCAAGATAGTCTGCGATGTAGATGATCTTTTCCAGAAGGGTCATGTCCGGCTTGCCGGTGGTATGGTAGTATATGGCCGACAGGATCTCGGGATCGTCGATGTCATAGTTCTCCCTGGCATACCAGGCACCCAGCTTGGCGTGAAGCAGGTTGGGATTGGCCTCTTCCACCGGGGAAATGGGAATCTCATAGTCCCGGCACTGGCTCAGCTGTTCCTTGGCGGGAATGCATTTTGCACAGTCATGAAGGAGGGCTGCGATCCGGGTCCTGGTCAGGTCCCCGCCGTAGCGCATGGCCAGGCAGGCAGCCGTGTATTCCACACCTAGGGTGTGTTCGTAACGTCCCGGAGTCAGGATCTCTTTTAATATGGCCTTATATTCCTTGATCGTTTTCATATATCTCAAGAACTCCTGTTGATCCTGGCCTTGATTGTCTTCGTAAATCTCAGACACTTCCGGCCATCTTAGCCTGTTTGTCTTCGTAAATCTCAGACACTTCCGGCCATCTTAATCCTTTTGGCCGTAAAGCCCTTTCTGGAAAATATAGTCTGCCACTTCCCTGGGAAGCAGGTATCTTATACTATCTCCATTATACACCCTTTTGCGGATATTATGGGAAGAGATTTCCATATTTGGAGACTTTAAATGGTATATTTTCGCGTCATATTTATCATTGAGATAGGCGATCTGGCTGGTCAGAAGGCTGCCGTCTCCCTCACTGCCTCTGCCGGCCACCAGAATGTTGGTCATGGCAAAAATCTCTTCCGGCTCCCGCCAGGATTCGATGTGAAAGAGGGAGTCTGCACCCATGATAAAATAGTACTCATAATCGGGATGGTCCTTGGTAAGCATGCGCAGAGTCTCCACCGTATAGGTAGTCCCTTCCCGGTCGAGTTCCAGCTTGGACAGGGAAAAATGCGGGTTGTCTCCGATAGCCAGCTGAACCATGGCAACCCGGTCATTCTCGTCCACCAGGTTGCGCATTTGTTTATAATAGGTATTTTTTGTGGGCATAATCAGCACTTCGTCCAGATCGAACTGGTTGTAGGCAGACTCTGCCAGCAGCAGGTGGGCAAAATGAATGGGATTAAAGGTTCCTCCCATAATTCCTATCTTCTTCTTTTTCACGCTTTTCTTATCCTCCATCCTCTGATGTTCCGTAGGGTGCCTGGCACCCTACGGAACATCTGCATCTAAACAATTGTTGCTGTAAGGTGCCAGGCACCCTATTAGCACCCTATTAAGGTAGTTCGATTTTGCTGTTTTCTCTGGCTTGTTTGAAGAGGACGATCTTTCTGCCGATTACCTGGACCAGTTCGGACCGGGTACGTTCTGCCAGAACGGGACCGATTTCTTTGGGATCGTCCATACAGTTCTTGATGACATTCACTTTCACTAATTCCCGGGCTTCCAATGCTTCACGGACTGATTCGATGACTTCGGGGGTCAGGGAGGCTTTGCCGATATGGCATACCGGGTCCATGGTCATGGCAAGCCCTTTCAGATAGGCTCTTTGCTTACTTGTCATAGTATTCCTTTCTTACGCCGGATGGCGTTTTATGCTCTAACGGTAATAATCAAATTCCCAACCGAAGACTTTGACAGTGTCTCCCTCTTCGATTCCCAGTTCTTCCAAACGTTTCAGGACGCCATTGTCTTTCATGAAGCGCTGGAAGAAGTCGAAGCCTTTCTCGGACTCCAGGTTGGTGTAGCCAAGCATACGCTCCACCTTAGGGCCCTTTACTGAGTAGACACCGGGCTCCTCCATCTCCACTTCGATGGATTCCCACTCTTCGTCCTGCTGAAGATCCAGGAAGAATTCCTGCTCGAATTCCACCGGCTCATCGGGTAGTTCTTTCAGAAGATCATTGACGTACCAGAGCAGCTCTTTGAGTCCCTGTCCGCTGACGGC
>JBGUIF010000016.1:0-2207 GCA_045112755.1 Anaerobutyricum sp. | reverse complement strand
TATTTAAATCGGGTTCATTAACATCTCTCTCCCAATTCGATAGCGCCTGCCGGGTAACATTCAATTCCCCAGCCAGTTCTTCCTGTGTCATTCCCGATTGTGTTCGCAGATGACGTATTTGCTTTCCTGTTGTAATATCCGTCTGTTTCTGGTTCAAAATGGTTCCTCCTCTCTGATGCTGATTTTATCAATGATATTTCGCAATAGCCAGCAATGAACGCTTGCATTGCGCAAGACGTTACATTATCTTCTGAAACATATGCCGGATCTTGTCTAAACGGCTGTTCGGGCGGCGTGGCTGAAATACAGGCTCGCCGGAAGTTTCCTGATACCCTTTTAATTCTGTAATGCAGACACTTCTTCCATTTGTATAAAAATTCAGATCATTCCTATATTCACCGATACAACGGGCAGGGATTTCACCCTTAAAAATAACTTCATCTTTTTCAAGTCTGGTTGATTCAATGATTGCGCAATACTTTGGTGCATCATTATAAGCCCGTGAAAGATATTCCTGCGGTGCAAAAAGGGTAAAGGAAAGGTATGGTTCCAACAGTTGTGTCCCTGCTTTTTTCAATGCCTGCTCCAACACGACAGGCGCAAGAAAACGAAAATCAGCGGGGGTGCTGACCGGGCTGTAATAAACTCCATAATCAAAACAAATTTGGCAGTCTGTCACTCCCCAGCCATATAAGCCCTGCTCCATTCCATAACGCACACCCTCCATGACGGCATTTTGAAAACTTTGGTTTAAATAGCCGAGAGATACCTCGCTTTTATATTGTGTTCCGCTTCCAACAGGAAGCGGTGTTACAGTCAAACCAATAGATGCCCAAAACGGATTCGGCGGCACTTCAATATGAATCGTGCAGCTCGCTTTTTTTTGCGGTCTTTCCAGATAAATAACCGAAGGCTCTTTCATAGCCACGCCCACATGATATTTTTCTTCTAATAGCGAACAAATAACTTCTAACTGTACTTTTCCCAAAAAAGATAACATAATCTCATGGGTAACAGTATCAATGTCAAAATGCAAAAGAGGGTCTGTATCAGCAATCTCTGCGAGGGCATTTAACAGGGCTTCCCTTTGCTCCGGCTTTTGCGGCTCTACCGTTGTCCGAAGTAATGGCATGGGATTATCAATCCGTGTTTTGTGAGGCAGGAGTTTTTCATTTCCCAGGATATCGTTCAGTTTCAAAGTATCATCAGCTAAAATAACAATTTCTCCCGGACAGGCATGGTCAGCCGGGACGATTTCACCATTTGACGGAATACACATTTCTGTAATCTTTATTTTTTCCTTTTTTGACAGCAGCAGGGTATCCCGTAAATGGAGCGTCCCATGATACAGGCGTAAATAAGAAAGCCGTTTTTTCCGCTCTGTATACTCAACCTTAAAAACATATCCACATAATTCAGACTGAATATCGTCCGTTTCTGTAATGAAAGTTTCTATAATCGCTTCAATCAGTTTTTCTGTTCCTAAATTGTCTTTTGCACTCCCATGATAAACAGGAAACAAAGAGCAGCATCTGGTTCTTTTGCACTTTTCATATTGTAATTCCTGTATATCCAAAGAATCCTCTGCAACATATCGTTCTAATAGTTCATCGCTTCCGGAAATAATCATATCCCATTTGTCTAAATCAGAAATATCGGTCATGGTTATCTTTGGCGACAGGGAAACCTCCTGCATGACAATCATATCACTGGTAAGTTTATCTTTAATGCTTTGGTAAACACACTGCAGGTCGATCCCATTTTGGTCTATCTTATTTATAAAGATAATTGTCGGAATGTCCATTTTCTGAAGCGCATGGAATAATATACGGGTTTGTGCCTGTACGCCGTCTTTTGCTGAAATGACTAAAACAGCTCCGTCAAGGACAGATAAAGAGCGGTATGCTTCGGTTAAAAAATCCATATGACCGGGAGTGTCCACGATATTGATTTTATAATCATTCCAATAAAAAGAAGTAACCGCTGTCTGAATGGTAATTCCCCGTTGCCGTTCCAAAATCATAGTGTCTGTTCTTGTGGTCCCTTTATCCACGTTTCCCTGTTCCGCAATCGCTCCACTGGTGTATAGCAGACTTTCTGTCAATGTAGTTTTTCCTGCGTCTACATGGGCCAGAATGCCGATATTGATTATTTTCATGTGATTGTCCTCCCTTTACAGCCCCAAAGGGCATAAAAATCCCCAGCAG
>JBGUIF010000015.1:0-47518 GCA_045112755.1 Anaerobutyricum sp. | reverse complement strand
CAGATGCCAACAACTGACACAACACAGGACATGGGGATCCTTGCCTTTTTTTGACGAGACAGCCGTTTTAATGCGACGCCCCCTTTTTAAAGAGTACTATAAGAATACTTGCGGCAGTGCCTGCGTCTTTGCTTGACCACTTTTGCTTTGAACACTTCGCAGTAGTGCCTGTGTATTTATTAAACTGCCTTGGTCTCGAATACTTTGAAGTAATGTTTGAGACAGTCATTGAGACCTTTGTGAAGCTCGCCTACCAGAGTGATATAATCTGCAGCGCCTGTGCCCTCTACGGTCTTGATATCCTTCATGGCTTCCAGATAAAGGTCTGTGTATACGTTGATCTTGCAGATGCCTTCTCTTGCGCAGCGGTTCAGGTTATCATCCCCTGAGCCGGAGCCGCCGTGAAGTACCAGCGGAACGTTGGTTGCCTGGCGGATGGAGGCCAGAGCATCGAAGCTGATCTCGGGGATGGCTTTTGCCTTGTATACTCCGTGGGCTGTTCCGATGGAGATGGCCAGGGAGTCACAGCCGGACTGCTTTGCAAACTCTGCTGCTTCTTCGGCAGTGGTGTATAAGGTCTCTGTATCGTTCTGGTTGAAATTGCTGGCAACATGGCCGATCTCAGCCTCCACCACGACGCCGCGGGCATGGGCATACTCAACCACTTCTCTGGTGGTGGCTACATTTTCCTCGAAGCTCTTCATGGAAGCATCGATCATAACAGAGCTGAAGCCAAGGTCGATGGCCTTCTTGCAGGTTTCCACACTCTCGCCGTGATCAAGATGAAGTACGATCGGAACTTTAGCTTCTTTTGCATATTTTCTGCCAACGAGGGCAGCATCTTCAAGATTGATATTGTCACCTAAATGGCTCTCTGCAACGGCGATGATCAGGGGAAGCCCCATCTCCTCAGCACATTTCACATGGGCCTTGATTCCCTCCATATCTACGAAGTTAGCGGACGGGATAGCAAAATGCTCTTTCTGAGCTTTCTGAAACAGAATCTTTGAATTAACTAACATATTATTTCCTCCTGATTGCTGATCACGCTGGTGATCCGGTCCATATCTTTTTATTCTGGAAAATGCTTTGCTTTACGTGTTAATAGGATTACTCTCCGATAACAATAATCTTACACTTGCGGTTGCGGCCCTTTGCCCTGTCAAAATCTACGAAATATACGTATCCGGTGGAGCCTACGCCAAGCTTGCCTTCGTCCACTTCCAGAGTGGCGCTGGAGCCGAGCAGCGTGGATTTTAAGTGGGCGTCTGCGTTCAGAAGAGCTCTTCTGTCTCCGCCGGGCAGATAGTCTGCTGCATTGGGCCAGGACTCAACATCTACAAAATGTGCTTCGCCCGGGTACATATAGGGGCCTTCCGGCGGCATCTCGGTCTGATCCGGGAAGATTTTGGATAAGGCCTTGTTAAGATCAACCTGAAGAAATTCTGTGCCATCCTCTGTCACATCGTGAACGTACTCTTCAAAGAATACTGAACAGGTGGTGTGGGGTGAGATTACTGTTACGATACCATTCTTAATGCCGCTGTTGGCGATGGCTTCTTTCACCTGGGGTGTAACATTGAAAAATGAAGGTGTTCCGCCGTGGGAAGTCAACTTAATTGTCTCTTTATAAACAGCCATTATTTGTTCTCCTCCTCTAATTCTTTCTGTGCTTTCACAATTGCCTCTGCCATCTCACGAACCCGCTCTGCCGGTGACGGAGCGTTCAGGATACCGGATGTGGCACCAGTTCCGTCAGCGCCAAGTTTTACAACATTGTAGCAGTCGTGGGCTGTGCTGACGCCGGATGCGATCATGACGAGTACGTCCGGGTTCACTTCGTGAAGAGCCTTAACGGTTTCTGTGGTGTAGGAGTCCTCTGCCACCTGGCCGGTTCCGATCAGGTCGGTGGGCTCTGCCAGAACGATGTCTGCGCCCATGCAGGCAACCGCTTTGGCTTCCACGGTGCTGTCTGCACATACAACCGTGATCATATCAAGTTCCTGGGCTCTCTTGATGCAGGCATAGAGGTCTGCAACGGTCTTCTGATTCTCAGCATGATTCAGGAATACAGCACCTGCGCCGGCTTCTTTTAAGGATTCCGGTAAAACGTGGCCCATGCCGCGTCCGGGAACCAGGGGATCAAGGGACTGGGCGCATACGATGATGTGCTCTGTATTTTCTTTGATCAGTCTGATGTCAGCGTAGGGACAGGTGAAGTACATGGAAAGACCTGTGTCGGCAGCAACCTTGTCGGCAGCCAGGGCCAGTTCCAGGCTCTTCTTTCCATATAAGTAGGATTTCGGGTTTACGATTAAAAACGGGCTTTTTGCTTTTGCCATCAGTTTCTCCTTTCTTACCCCTATGCAGGCGATGATGAAATCAGAATATATTATAGGAACAAATGTGCTTTAAAACTATCTAAGTGCCTTTGTGCCTAAATAATAAACTGTCTTTCTTTTATTGTCAAGACAATTTTGACAGAAGTTTTAGAACATATGACTAATTACTTTTAAAAAAGTAAATAATAGAATATTTGTCTAAGTACATCCCGTATAATGCAGTCTGCGGCGCAATTTGTTCGGAACAGTCAGGAGAATTCCGATCAAATTTATAGGCACGTATGTAATTATTGCTTGCATTGTTAGCCTTCTTATGCTACTGTGACTTTAAATAGTTGTAAAAATATAAATGTTTATTGAAAACTGTGAAACAACTTAATTGTTTTTTGGAAAATACAGAGAAAACAAGGAAAAGCAGGAAAAAGAAGGTTTAGAGATGAGAGTTGTTCCGGAAGATGTTAATGTGAGAAGAATTACCCTTGCTGCGGAGATGTATTATATCTATGATATGCCTCAAAAAGAGATTGCAGAGCGGCTGGGGGTGTCAAGGCCGTGGGTGTCCAAACTCCTGAAACGGGCTAAAGAGATGGATATCGTGAGAATAGAGATTAACTCTCCTCTGGTGGGAACACCGGATCTGGAAAAGAAGATCAAGGACCGATACGGCATCGAGAATGTGTCTGTAATCCCATCCATGGGTAATGGGGATTACAGCAAGATCAGTATGGCAGCGGCCAACTATCTGGTTTCCCATGTCCAGCCCAAGGACACCATCGGAATCAGCTGGGGGATGTCCATCGCCCGGATGATTGACCATGTGGTGGAAATGCATCTGCCTGATGCGACCGTGGTCCCCATTGTCGGAGGTGCGGGCTCGGATGTGGAATGCCTGAGCAATGTTAACGCCAACCGGCTCTCCAACAGTCTGGGCACGAAGTGCAAACTGCTTCATGCCAATGCTTACTGTGCGGATCAGAAGGAATATCAGGTGATGATCTCGAATCAGATGACGCGGGAGATCCTTGACCTGGGGGAACATTGTGATCTTGCCCTGGTGGGAATCGGCGGCATGACTCACTCCCGTATCCTGGAGTATGAGTATCTGACCCCCGAAGATCGGGAATTGATTCTGGCCAGTGATGTGGTGGGAGATATCGCATTTCGTTTTATTAATAAGGAAGGAGATATTTCAGACATAGATTTTAACCAACGGGTGGTTGCCTGTAATCTCTCCAAAATCCGGAGTAATGCCAGGGAGGTCATTGCCATAGCCTATGGCAAAGAAAAAGCGGAAGTGATTAAAGCCGTTTTAAAAGGAGGTCTGCTGACAACCCTGTTTACGGATTATGATACAGCACAGTTGATGGTATAAAATATGATTCAGAATAATATGTATTAAGGGAATAAGTTACAATAGAGAAAAATGTACAGGGAGAATGGCTATATGAAAAAGATTGTGGACGATGACAGGCTCATCTATAAAGTGTGCTGTTTGTATTATCAGGATGGTATGAATCAAAAGGAGATTGGAGATTACATGGGAGTATCCAGGTCATCTGTGCTTCGAATGCTCCAGAACGGAAGGGACAGGGGGATTGTCACCATAGAGATACATAATCCTGCTACCTTTAATTATGGAAAGCTTGAGAAACAGCTGGAGACCAAGTACGGATTTAAAGATGTGGTGATTGTGGAGGAAAGTGTTCTTGACTCCAAGAGCGATGCGGCTGCTTACATTTTTGGGCAGGCGGCGGACTACCTCTACAGCCTTTTGCGGGAAGGCTACCGGATCGGCGTTACCATGGGACATACACTGGACAATGTCCTTCAGACCAACAAGACCTATGAGAAGTTTGACAATATCCTCTGCGTCCCCATCGTGGGAGGCATCAGCCAGGGGGCCAAGGATGGTATGGATGTCCAGGGCAATGACATAGCCAGGAAGTTTGCCGATAAATTTGGCGGAAAATATCTTCAGTTCCTGTCTCCGGCCATGTTCTCGGACAAGAGGATCCTGGAGACATTTCTCCAGGAAAAGTCAGTGAATTTTATCTTTGATGAGTTTAAGAAAATTGATGTGGCAGTGGTGGGCATCGGCGTTCCCACCGGGGATGATCATACCTTGGTCAAGGCCGGCTATTCCACCCAGAAGGAACTGAAGGCTCTGGCCGCTGAAGGTGCGGTGGGAGATATTACCCTGCAGTTCTTTGACAAAGAAGGCAATACAGATAAATTTCATAATTTCAATGACAGAGTCGCTGCCATTTCCATGGATGTTTTCCGAAAGATTCCTTTAAGAATCGGTATAGCCAGCGGAGAGAAAAAAGTGGAGGCTGTCAAGGGTGCTGTCAATGGCGGCTTGATTAATATTCTCATTACCAATGTGGAATGTGCCAAAAAGTTGATTTCTGACTAGTGGATTAAAAAGGATAGTATTTGCAAAAGTACTGATAGTTTGGGTGTACATTATATAATTATGTACACATTTTAGGTGATGTTTGCTGAAAAAAGGTCAAGATACAGGCAAATGTTCTAATGCAAAAGGTTAAATTATTGACTAATACAAAAGCTTGGATTTGACTTCTCTAAGGGCAAATTTAAACATTTGTTCAGAACAAAACGCTTGATACGGTTTTGAAAATATAATATACTTAAAAAAACAAACGAATTTCTTAAGAGATAAGATAGAGGAGAAATTGGGAATGAAGTTATCAGGACTATCCACCGCACTGATTATTCTTCTGGTGCTGCTGGTGCTGCAGTCCATCGGCGGCTACATGCAGATCCAGGATTACAGAAAAGCCGTCAGGAGGATGCATAAACTTGGAAATGTCGGAATCGGACAGAAGAGGGGAAGGTTCCTGAATGGGCACGTCGCAATTATAGCCTGTGACAGCGAAGGAATCATTAACGGTGCAGAAGTGATGGACGGAATCGGTGTTTGGGCAAGGTTTCATCCGGTAGATACTTTTCTTGACAAAAAGCTCATAGGAAGCAGTATTTTCGATTTTCTTGATCTTACGGAAGAATTTGACAAAAAGCAGTTCAGAAAGTACCGGGGATATGTCCGGGCTTTGGAGGCGCTGGAGGCCAGGCTTCTGGATAAGGATCTGACCAGAGAACAGGAAAAATATATGGCAGAGAGAAACAAGGGTAAAAGAAAAGGAATTTGATACGGTATAAAGGTCTGTAAAGCCGGGACAGATTGGGCCCTGATGTCCGGATTTATATGACGTTTTATATAGGCCTGTATTTATGCGGGCCGGGCAAAATGATAATTTGCAGAAGTTTTAGGAGGGTACGTATGGAATTCATTTCAAAAGCAGCTGAAGCCTTTATCAGTCTGTTTACCGCTGGTGGCGAAACCTTCGCAGGATGGGTCACAGGAATCATCCCGCAGGTTGTCTGCCTTATGGTATTCGTTAACTCGATCATCAAACTTATTGGTACTGACAGGGTTGAGAATTTTGCAAAGAAGATCACAAAATATGCGGTTCTTCGTTACACACTTCTCCCGATCCTGGCTGTATTCTTCCTCGCTAACCCGATGTGTTATACATTCGGACGTTTCGTTGATGAGAAGTACAAACCGGCATACTATGATGCCTGTGTAAGCTTTGTACATCCCATCACAGGACTTTTCCCCCATGCCAATGCCGGTGAGCTTTTCGTATGGCTCGGTATTGCAGAGGGTGTCCAGAAGGCAGGCTTTTCAACAGGCGGTCTTGCCGTTCGTTACTTTATCGCTGGTGTTATTGTTATCTTGATTCGTGGTCTTCTGACTGAGAGAATTTACGCAATAATGACTCGCGGAAATGCGTCTAAATAATAGGAGGGCCCCGATATGTATAAAACAATTAAAATCAGTAGAGGTAATACTGGCTGGGGTGGTCCGTTGGTAATCACTCCCACGGAAAAATGTCATACCGTTTTAAGCGTAACAGGCGGCGGAATCGATCCGATATCCCAGAAGATCGCAGAGCTTTCCGGCGCTGAGGCAGTCGACGGATGGAAGACATCCCTGCCGGATGATGAAGTAATGGTAGCAGTTGTTGACTGTGGTGGAACAGCAAGATGTGGTGTTTATCCCAAGAAGGGTATCTACACAGTAAATCTTACACCGGTAGGACAGTCCGGACCTCTTGCGCAGTTCATCACAGAAGATATCTATGTATCTGATGTTAAAGTTGACTGTATCGAAGTACTCGGGGAAGCCGGTGAGTATATTGCACCTGAGAAGGTTGCAGCTCCTGCAGGAGCAGCTGACGGTCCTAAAACAAAGGCACAGGCTAAGGAAGAGATTGCTGCAGCCAATGCAGGCAAGAGCGAGAACATCATAACCAAAATTGGTAAGGGTGTCGGTTATGTAGTAGGCCAGTTCTTCCAGGCTGGGCGTGATACCATCGACATGGTAATCAAGAACATCCTTCCATTCATGGCATTTACATCCACAATCCTTGGTATTATCAGTGCCAGCGGACTTGGTAATCTTATTGCCAAGAACATCGCTCCGTTCTGTTCCACACTTCCCGGTATGCTGCTGATCAGTTTTATCTGTTCATTACCGTTCCTGTCACCGATCCTCGGACCTGGTGCTGTAATTGCCCAGGTTGTTGGAACCCTGCTTGGCCAGCAGTTCGCAACTGGCGCAATCCCGCCGCAGTACGCTCTTCCGGCTCTGTTCGCTATCGATGGACAGGTTGGCGGCGACTTTGTACCGGTTGGATTGTCCCTTGGTGAGGCCGAGCCTGAGACCATTGAGTTTGGTGTGCCTGCAGTTCTGTTCTCCAGACTGGTTACTGGTCCCGTATCTGTTATTGTTGCTTTCTTGTTAAGTATTGGAATGTTTTAGGATACGGGTTGTTCATTAAAGGTTAGACTGATTACTAAAAAGGTGGTTACAACTATGAAATATTCATCAGAAATAACTGGTTTCGGAGCGGAAGCGTTTGAGTTTCTTGAGCCGGAGCTTGCCCTGAACTTTGTTATCATATTCAATGAGGATGCACCGCCTGAATTGGCTGAGCTTGCCATTCTTCACAAGAAGGCAGACGTGATTGCTGATCCGGCAAAGGGCGATATCCTGATGATCGGAGAGAATGTCTACACGATCACAGCAGTCGGCTCTGAAGCGCCCCAGACCTTAAGAGAGCTTGGTCATTGTACCCTGGCTTTTGGCGGCGGCGAGGAAGCATTCCGTCCTGGATGCATTATGCTCGAAGGACCTATGCTCAGCAGAGATTCTGTGAAAGTTGGAGACAGGATCGAAATTTATTAATTGATGAACCTTTTTCTGCGGTATCGGGGCCTCTGACAGAATCTGTCAGGGGATCCCGAAAAGGCAGATCTACAGGCAGCCTCTCGGTAACATTTTTATGTATGGGTCCCCGGGAGGCTCATTTTTTCTAATCTCTGACGCAGGATCCTCTTGATTTCAATCATGAGAGGAATGCGCAGGATTTGTGTTATTACAGCAAAAGATCAAGTGCATATGTTTAAATAAAGGCATTGAAACAATGGAATCTAAAGTACGATAAAAATCATTTATTTAAGCAAATGTTCTGAACAAAACGCTTGATATTTTAATATTTACTAGTATAATGAATTACAGAAACAGAAGAACAAAGCAATAAAAGACATCAATATATTTCATTTTTCTTAGGGAGGAGATCACTATGCTGAACATGAACTGGAAACTGGAACAGAGAGAAAAAGAAGGCAAGATCATCAAGACTGGTATCGTCGGCGCAGGCCAGATGGGCCGTGGTATGGTAACACAGATGGTTCTTATGAAAGGTATGACACCGGCAATCGTTTCTGACATCAATGTTGACAACGCAGTACATGCTTTCAAGTATGCAGGTGTTACTGATGATGAGATTGTTGTTGCCAAGACAATCGAAGAGGCAAACGCAGCCATCGCAGCCGGCAAGTATGTTGCATGTGAAAGCGCTGATTTCGTATCCCAGGTAGAAGGTGTTGAGTGTGTCATCGACTGTACAGGTGTTCCGGATGTTGGCGCAAAGGTAGCTACAGACGCTATGGCAAATGGCAAGCATGTAGTTATGCTTAACGTTGAAACTGACGTAGTTATTGGACCGTACCTTGACAAGTTTGCTCAGGATCACGGCGTAATCTACACAGGTTCCGCAGGAGATGAGCCTGGTGCTGTTATGGAGCTCTACTGCTTCGCTAAGGCTATGGGTCTTAACGTAGAAGTTATGGGTAAAGGTAAGAACAACAAGCTTGACTATGACTGCAATCCTGATACAGTTCTCGAGGAGGCTACACGCCGTAAGATGAGCCCGAGAATGCTCTGTGCATTTAAGGATGGTACCAAGACTATGGTTGAGATGACAGCTATGTGTAACTACACAGGTCTTGTACCGGACGTTATTGGAGGACATGGTCCTGCAACAGCTCCCGGAACAGAGGGCGTTAAGGAATTAAACGAGATCTTCAAGCTGAAAAAAGACGGTGGTATCCTCAACAAGCATGGCGTTGTAGAGTATGTTAACGGAATTGCTCCTGGCGTATTCGTAACTGTTTCCACTGACAATGAGGAGATCGCATACCAGCTGCAGTACCACAGCATGGGACCCGGACCGTTATGGACATTATATCGTCCTTATCATCTGTGCAACCTTGAGACACCTCTTACCGTTGCCAAAGCTGTTATTGATGGCGAGAAGACCTGTGTTGCCAAGGACGGCCTGGTAGCAGAGTGTATCACAAAGGCTAAGATCGACCTCAAGGCAGGAGACCACCTGGATGGTATCGGCGGATACACCACTCATGGTTCCATCTGTACTGAGAAGGAAGCTACAGAGAAGGGTTATGTACCGTTTGGTCTGATCAACAAGAACGCTGTTATGAAGGTTGACTGTAAGAAGGGTGACCTTATCACATATGATATGGTAGATCTTGATAAGAATACTCTGATTTACAAGCTCAGAAAAGAGCAGGACGCTATGTACGGAAAGCACATCCTGTAATTGTAAAGCCCACATTTACAAAATAATGCCGAAAGTATCTGCATCCCTTTTCCTTAATGAAAAGCGGGCTCCCGTGAGGAGCCCGCTTTTTGTACGAAAAAAATGTTCTGAGGCTGCCATGCATGCATAAGCAGACCTATGATTGTTGTTTGCTGTTCTTTTGCTCTTGACATCCCATGCCGCAGGAACTGCAATTTCCTCCGCAGCCCAGGCAGCCGGACCCGTTTTTCCGGTCCCTGTGGATTTTTCGCAGGGCCAGAATTACAATGGCGGCAATCAGTATAATCAGTATGATATCTAATCCATTCATTTAAATCACCTGACCAATCAACTGGACCAGGAGAGCCCCGACCCAGGCAACAGCACACTGGAAGAGAATAACACCGAGAGCCCAGCGGCCGCCCAGTTCGCGGCGTATGGAGGCTATGGCTGCCACACAGGGGGTATACAGGAGACTGAATACCAGTAAAGAAGCAGCGGTAATGGGAGTCATCATAGCACTGACGCCTCCCTCAGTTTTGAACAATACATCCAGGACAGAGACAACACTTTCCTTGGCCATGAAGCCGCTGATTAAAGAAGTAACGATCCTCCAGTCCCCAAGCCCCACAGGCTTGAACAGGGGTACCAGCAGACCTGCAAGATTTGCCAGAATGCTGTCGTAGGAATTGGTCACCATGTTAAGACGAAGGTCAAAACGCTGCAGGAACCAAACCAGGATGGTTGCGATCAGGATCACGGAAAAGGCTCTCTGCAAAAAGTCCTTTGCCTTTTCCCAAAGCAGCTGCAGAACATTGCGGGGGCTCGGCAGGCGGTAATTGGGAAGTTCCATGACAAAAGGAACCGGTCCGCCCTTAAAAAGAAACTTTTTAAAAACATTACTAACCAGAATCGCCGTTACAATACCCAGCAGGTAGAGACCTGTCATAATCTGCCAGCTGTATCTGGGGAAGAAAGCACTGATGAAAAAAGCGTAAATGGGCAGCTTGGCGGTACAGCTCATAAAGGGTGTCAGCAGGATCGTCATTTTCCGGTCTCTCTCACTGGGAAGGGTTCTAGTGGACATGACGGCAGGGACTGTACAGCCGAAACCGATGAGCATGGGGACGATACTTCTGCCTGAAAGGCCGATACGCCGCAGCAGCTTGTCCATGAAAAAGGCCACGCGGGCGATGTATCCACTGTCCTCCAGGAGTGACAGGAAGAAAAACATGGTCACGATGATGGGCAGGAAACTCAGGACGCTGCCCACACCCTCAAAGATTCCGTTGATGATGAGTTCGTGAATGGCGTTGTTGACATGTCCTGCAGTCAGAGCTGCATCCACTGTATGGGTAAGCCAGCCAATGCCCTTTTCCAAAAGACCCTGAAGCCATGCGCCCACCACTGAAAAGGTCAGATAAAAAACCAGGCCCATAATGGCGATGAAGGCAGGGATTGCAGTATATTTTCCAGTAAGAATTCGGTCAATTTTTTGACTCCGTGCATGCTCTTTGCTGATATCCGGCTTTCTGACACACTCCCGGCAGATTCGTTCGATGAAGGAAAAACGCATATCGGCTATAGCCGCGCTGCAGTCCAGGTTCCGCTCATTTTCCAGCTGTGTCCGGATATGTTCCAGGGTTTCCTGTTCATTCTGATCCAGGTTTAGCTGCTTAAGAATCAGTTTGTCTCCTTCGATCAATTTACTGGCGGCAAAACGGACCGGAATTCCGGCTTTGTGGGCATGGTCCTCGATCAGATGGATGATAGCATGCAGGCAGCGGTGTACAGCGCCGCCATGGTCATTGACATCACAGAAATCCTGTCTGCCGGGCTTTTCCTGATATCTGGCGATATGGACAGCATGCCGGACCAGTTCGTCGACACCTTCGTTTCTGGAGGCGGAGATGGGAACCACGGGGACACCCAGCATGGACTCCATTCGGTTGATGTCGATGGCGCCGCCGTTTCCAGCGACCTCGTCCATCATATTCAGAGTGAGTACCAGAGGAACGTCCATCTCCAGAAGCTGCATGGTCAGGTAAAGATTCCGCTCAATGTTGGTGGCATCTACGATATTGATGATAGCTTTGGGCTTCTCGTGGAGCACAAAGTTCCGGGAGACCAGCTCCTCACTGGAGTAGGGAGACATGGAGTAAATCCCCGGGAGGTCAGTAATCTGTGTATTGGGCTGACCCTTGATGACGCCGTCTTTTCGGTCCACGGTGACTCCTGGGAAATTACCCACATGTTGACTGGCTCCGGTAAGCTGGTTAAAAAGTGTGGTCTTGCCGCTGTTTTGATTACCCACCAGAGCAAAGGTCAGTAAGGTGTCATCCGGTAGAGGAGTGCCGGTTCCCTTGGGATGAAACTTGCCTTCCTCACCCAGGCCGGGATGGGCCGTCTCCCGTTTTTCCGCGGGAGCAGCTTCTGTTTTCCCGGTGGCATCGTCAGCCTCTGCAGGGGCAGTGACAGGTTTTATATTGATCTTTGCCGCGTCATCCAGACGCAGAGTCAGCTCATAACCGTGAAGCTGCAGCTCCATGGGATCACCCAGAGGAGCCAGCTTGATCAGGGTAACCTTTACACCGGGAATAACACCCATATCCAGGAAATGCTGACGCAGTGCGCCCTGACCGCCAACCCTGGTAACAATACCGCTCTGTCCCGGTTTTAAATCTTTAATCGTCATAATAAATCCTCTGGAGGTTGTAAACTTAAATTAGTAGAAACTAACATAGTCTAGCACACCCATATTGGTTCGTCAAGTTACCTGCCATAGGAGTTTTTATTTGCTATTTGAGGCTTGTCAGGTTAATATGGGGAAAGATAATGAAGGGAACCAATAATACAAAAATGATGACAAGGAGCAGATGACATGGCAGATAAAGACAGATGGCTGGACTGGGCATTGGAGCTTCAGGCCCTGGCCCAGGAAGGACTGTATTATGGGACCGGGCCCTTTGATCTGGAACGGTACGAGCGAATCCGGGAGATTGCGGCAAAAATGATCAGTGCAGATCTGGATATCCCTTTAAATCAGGCAAAAACCCTTTTTTGCAGCGATGTGGGCTATGTGACGCCAAAACTGGATACCAGGGCAGCGATCTTTAAAAAAGGAAAGATTCTTCTGGTCCAGGAAAAGTGCGGCACCTGGTCCATGCCTGGCGGCTGGGTCGACGCAGATATTTCCATCATGGAGAATACAATCAAGGAAGCCCTGGAAGAATCCGGACTGACCGTAAAGCCGGAACGGCTGGCGGCCCTGGTGGATCTCGACAAGCATAACCTGAAGCTTCATCCTTTCAAGGTGATCAAAGCCTTTGTTGTCTGTACGCCCATCGAAGGGGAGTTCGAAAAAAATATAGAGACGGTAGCCAGCAGGTACTTTGACAGGGAGCATCTTCCTGAACTTACCCAGGACAAGAACACAAAAGACCAGGTCCTCATGTGCTTTGCGGCCTGGGAAGCAGACCATTGGGAGACGGTCTTTGACTGATGATCGGCCGGGAGAAGGGAGTCTTTATGGAAAATATATTAAGACAAATTGAGCACGTGGAGCATCTCAGCCCTGAATGTCTCATGTGTGCCTTTAACAAATACAGCAGAAGACATCCGGAGGGGATCAGTCCGGCAAGAAAGGTGGAATATATCCAGAGAGTCATGTCTCTGCTGGCCGAAGCCCCTCTTTACAAAGCCATTCCTGTGATAGTCAGGGATATTGATCAGCTTCGGATTGAGATGTTTGGGTTCACAGATGACTACACGGAGATTAAAAAGCATTTTAACCAGGTGCTGATGGAGCAGGAGGACAAGTTCCGGGCAAGAATTGCAAGGGCAGAGGACCCTCTGATGTTGGCTCTGCAGCTGGCACTGGTGGGAAATTATATCGACTTTGGGATGACAGATCATATCGATGAGGATTTCCTGAACCAACTGCTCCAGGAAGCAGCGGAAAAAAATCTGGACCAGCAGACCTATGAGTCTTTGAAGAGAGATTTAGCCCGGGGAGGAAGGCTGGTTTTCCTGACGGATAACTGTGGAGAGATCGTCATGGACAAGCTGCTGATGGAAGTCATCAAAGAGATATATCCTGATTTGTCTGTTTTCGTCGTGGTTCGGGGTATGAATACGATGAATGACGCTACCATGGAGGATGCCAGGCAGATTGGTCTTACGGAGATGAAGGAGATAGACCAGGTAGTGGGTAATGGCAATAATATCATGGGAACCTGGTTTCCTGAGGTGGGCAGGGAGGCGGCAGACTTGATTCAATCAGCGGACCTTCTGATTGCCAAGGGTCAGGCCAACTTTGAAACCATGCGCCTTTGCGGCCTGAACATTTACTATCTCTTTCTCTGTAAGTGCGATTATTTTGGCCGGATGTTTAATGTGAAAAAAATGTCTGGTATGCTGATCAATGACCGGGATCCGAGAAACAGGAAAGAGTAAAAATGCACAGGTCTCTGAGGAAGCCTGCAGATATGTCGTGAGCAAGTCTTTCCCCGATGTCGGGGAAAGAAAAAAGAATCAGAAAAAGAATCAGAAAAAAGAACCAGGATAGAAGGCTGCTCCCAAAAAGGAGTTCTGACTTTCTATCCTGGTTTTTGTTTGTCATCAGTCGTCAGGACGATTCTGATTGAACAGATATATTTTTAGCTGACCGCTGATATTTTATCCTCGGGATCATCCCGGAAAAGAGAGTAGGCGATATTGGTTGAATGGTCACCAATACGTTCAAGACCAATCACTGTATCTGTGAAGATCAGGCCGAGGGCAACGGAAGTATTGCCTGAGGAAAGACTCTGTACCTGATGATCTTTGAGGGTGGTTTCCATATCGTCAACCTGGTTCTCCAGAACGATGATCTCATTGATATCGGATTTATCATAGCAGATAAATGCGTACATACATTTTTCATAGAGCTCGTGAACTGTGTTGTACATGGCCTGCAGCTCTTCCATGCCACGCTGGGTGAATTCTTCGCCCTGGTCTTTTTTCTTCTGGGCATTTTCCGTGAAGTTCACCGCATGGTCTCCGATTCTCTCCAGATCTATGACCACATGGAAGAGGGAACCGATCCTGTTGGAGTCTGCAAGGGGCAGCTCATAGCGGTTAATGTCCACCAGATATTTCGTGATGGCCCCGCTCAGATAATCGATGACTTTCTCTCTGGCGGCTACCTGTTCTATCTTTTCAGAATCATACTTAAACAAGGCTTCCATGGCATCTTCCAGATTATCATCCACCAGGGTAGCCATACGGCTGATTTCCTGTACCACCTGGATGATTGCTGTGGAAGGAGCAAACTTTGCATTGTCTGAAGTGATATAGAGGAATCTCTCTTCCATAATCTGGTCTTCGACTGCCGGTCCGTCTGGAATAATCTTCTTGGTAATGGCCACAAACTGGTCAACGAAAGGAAGGAAGATTACGGTCTGGAAGACTTTGAATACAGTGTTGGCATTGGCTACAAAACGATTGTAGTTATCCGCTCCGTCAATGGAGGCGATGGTATTGATAATCGGCTCGTGGAAGAAGATCAGCAGGATGCTGATGACAATCATACCAAACAACTCCAGAAGCAGGAAAATCAGAGCGGTTCTCTTGGCGTCTTTGCTGGCTCCCATACCTGCCATGAGTGTTGGCGTACAGGCGCTGACATTGGCGCCAAGGATATAGAAGCAGCAGCTGAGCAGGGGTACAAGACCGCTGCCGGCCAGAAGAACCAGGACACTGACTGTGACGGAGGAAGACTGGGTAACCAAAGTAAAAAGCAGTCCCACAATCAGGGCAATGACCGGGTTGCTGAGGTAACTGAACAAATGCATGATGGACGGGTGCTCCGGGATGGCGGAAAGAGCATTGGACATGCTGCTGATTCCCAGGAAAAGAGCGCCAAATCCAAAGATAATCTCAGCAATCTTTCTCAGTAAGGGTTTCTTTCCAAACATAATGAGCACAGCACCCAGGAATACAATGAAAGGTGCCACTGCCGTCAGTTTCAATGATACCAGCTGGGAAGTGATGGTCGTACCGATGCTGGCGCCGAAGGTGATGCCGACAGACTGTTCCAGCGTCATAAGTCCGGCGTTGACCAGGTTAACTTCCATAACTGTACAGGCGCCGGAGGACTGGATGATGGCAGTAAAGAGCGCTCCGAATAATACGCCGGTAATGCGGTTGCTGGTTACCTTGGCCAGCAGGTCTCTCATCTTATCTCCTGCCGCCTTCTGCAGACTTTCTCCCATGAATTTCATACCGAAGAGGAATAGACCCAGGCCGGCAATCAATTCTGTTAACATCTCAAACATATTTTTCTCCTTTGTCTTTGTCTGGATTTTTGACCAGAAAGTCAATGTTGATCTTTTCTCTGATGTTTATTGTCATCGAAAAGCACACTATGCTTTCTCACGATAGCACAGTTATGTAAAGAACTATACTGGTTAATTGTAAAAACTATGTAAAACATATCCTCTGAAACTGATATTGGCTGGATAACAGCAGCAAACGCTGATAAAAAATGGTAGAATAGGGCTATTCCAGAGATTTGGAAATGATAATTAATGCCTTGAAAGTAATACCTGGGAGTACAGGAGGAAAAGACATGAAGAAGTATAAGGCCGACAGGATGGCAGAAGTGAACGGAATCAAACTCCACTATGCAGTGGCTGGCGAGGGCAGACCGGTGATCCTGCTCCATGGGAATGGCGAGGACCATGATTTGTTCGACACGGAGATTGACCAGTTGGTGGAGGCCGGATATCGCGTCTTTGCCCCGGACTCCAGGGGGCACGGGGTCAATGAAGCCCTGGAAGAATACCATTATGATGATATGGCTGAGGATTTCTTTCAGCTGATCAAGGCTTTAAATCTTGATAAACCGGCCCTTTACGGCCACAGTGACGGCGGCATCATTGCCCTGCTGCTGGAACTGCACCATCCCGGAACCCTTGGCATCATGGCAATCAGTGGGACCAATCTGTCCCCTGCAGGCCTCATTCCTTCTTTTATTGAGGAATACACGAAGATCAATGAAAAGAATCCGGATCCTCTGATCACCTTAATGCTGGCTGAGCCCCAGATTGATCAGGAAGACCTGAAGAAGATTTCCATACCGGTGCTGGTCACTGCCGGGGAAAATGATCTGATCCTTCCTGATGAGACAGAACGAATCACGGCCAATCTTCCTGATTCCCAGCTCGTGATCGTGAAGGGTGCTGATCATGGCAGCTATATCACAGAAAGTGAAATCATGGGAAATCTTCTCATAGAATTTCTCCGGGAAAGATGGGAGCGGTGACAGGCAGCTCTTAGCGAGGGTCCGGTATCAGGAACCTTTTAACGCCAGGAACTTTTCAATGCGGTTTTTGATGTTTTGCTGCAGACTCCGGTAGAAGAATTTATAGTCGTAGACATGGTAGGCACCCGGGGGCAGGACATCCATTAAAGGAGGATAATCCGCCGGGTTGATATCGGTGACTTTCAACACGCCCCGCGTTTCATCGATATAACAGCCGCACAGGGCAGCCTGCTCTCTTTGAATCACCCCACTGCGGGAGGTAAAGCAGGCACCAGGATTCTCACTTTTTTTTGCGGGAATCCCGTTGGTCCTCCAGTTGAGAGGATTGATGCAGCAGGCCTTTTGCCCGGCCGGATTGATGATGGTTTCCTTTACCTCCGGCGCCTCGCAGTCAAAACTGATCAGAGTTCCGATGTCGTCGGCGGATTCTGCCGGCTTAATCTGGGGATATTTGTCCGCCATCTCTGTCGGGCATGACCAGCCAATGGCATAGCAGGCCACAAGCAGATCACTGACTTCCTGGTCATCAAAATATTCTTTGAGAAGCCGGAAGCACATGTCTGCCCCCTGGGAAAAGCCTGCGAGAATAAAAGGTCTGCCCTGATTCTCATGGGAGAGATACCAGGAAAAGGCAGCGGAGATATCCTTGTAGGCATACTCCAGGTAAGGTTCCCGGGCATCGGGAGGCAGATTGTATACTTTCAGAGCGGCCTGCCGGTAGTAGGGGGCATACATCCTGGTCTGCTCTTCGTAGAGGCCCCTCTGCATATTCAGGGAGCCCAGGAACCGATCCTTTGTGTGGGTGTCGTCCAGAGACATCTGGTACTCATCTCTCTTATCCACGGTGGGGCAGATCAAGAAGAGGTCTACGGACTTTTTGTCCCCAATTCTATAATAGGCCCAGTTCTCCTTCTGGGTGTAATCCGGCTGTTCGGAAGCAGGACGGCCGAAGTCCTGTGTATAAAACAGGACTCCCGCCAGCAGGCAGAGACAGAGAACGGATACAAGGATAGATCGTCGTTGATATGCGTTTGTTTTTCTGAATTTATTCACCCGAATTCCCCCTCTTTTATTAAGAAATCCTTCTTCAGAAGCAGGGTATATTTGCAGCTGGCTAAATCTATTATATCTTATTTTCCAATATAGCCAACTTTATATTTTCGGGAAGAAATATGTGGTATAATATCTACAGCCATTTACACTTCATCATATACTATTTTATAGAAAGGAGAACTCATGAAAAAACTAACAGTATTATTTAGCACTTTAGTATGTATGTTTATTGCTTTTAACCTGCATGCCGATGCGATGGGGGGAGACTATTCCTACAAGCATTTTGGCTATAACATTCTGTCAAATGGAACCATTGAGATTGTCGATTACGATGGAACCACCACCGGCAAGCTGAAGATTCCGGCAAAGTTTGGTGATAAAAAGGTGACAAAAATAGGCAATGGAGCTTTCTCCAGTGCCCGTTTCAGCCAGGTTGTGATTCCAAAGTATGTAAAGTCTGTTGGATACAGAGCGTTCTATGACTGTGATCATCTTAAATCAGTGACGATCCCTAAAAATGTGAAGATTGTAGATAACGCTGCATTTCGTGATTGTAACAGGATTAAAACCGTCATGATCAAAAGCGGCTGCAAAACAATCGGGCCAAAAGCATTTTCTAATTGCGGAAAGCTTAGAAAAGTGACTCTTCCCAACAGTGTAAAGACAATTGATGACAGTGCATTTGATGACTGCATAAGCCTTAGAAACGTGACTCTCCCCAAACAGCTGAAGACGCTGGGAGAATATGCTTTTTCAGGATGTAAGAATCTCAGATCAATTACAATTCCCAAGACGGTGAAGACCATCGGTGCTGCAGCATTTATGGGATGCAAAAAACTGAACAAAGTGACAATGAAATATGGCCTTAAAGTAATCAGCCAGGATGTATTCTGCGATTGCCCCAAACTGACAAGAGTCGTTATTCCCAGCAGTGTAAAAAGAATTGGTGCCTCAGCCTTTGATGGGTGTTTAAAGCTCAAAGAGATTACCATTTTAACTAAGAAGCTGAAGGCAGAACTGATTGGAGATGATGCCTTCAAAAAAATACAGAAGAAAGCTGTATTCTATCTGCCGGCAAGTAAGCGGAAAGCCTACAAAAAGATTCTTCTCCAGCGTGGTGCTACTAAGAAGATGCGTTTTGAGGAGGAATAATTCTTTAAATCTGCAAAAAGAACAGGATATAGATGCTGTTGTTGCAATAATTGACAAGAATAAAAACTGTTGATACAATAATTAATACTTTTGAAACGATAATTTTATGCACAAGGGTGAATTGCTTTGAAAATAGCAGTTGACGGAATCGTATGAGATCAGGGAGAGTATTATGAAAGTATCGGCAGTCAGGCTGCACGGGGCCAATGACCTTAGGATGGACGAATTTGAATTGCCAGAGATTAAAGAGGACGAGATCCTGGTGAAAGTGGTTTCGGACAGTGTATGTATGTCCACCCATAAATGTGCGATTCTCGGAGTGAAGCATAAAAGGGTTCATGAAGATGTGGCAGACCACCCGGCGATTATGGGGCATGAGATGGCCGGAGATATCGTGAAGGTGGGGAAAATGCATCAGGACCGCTTCAGGCCCGGTATGAAGTTTACTTTGCAGCCAGCCCTCAATTATAAAGGAACGATGTGGAGTCCGGGATATTCCTATGAGTTTTTTGGAGGAAATGCGACCTATTGTATCATTCCCCCGGAGGTGATGGAGCTGAACTGCCTGCTGGAGTATAAAGGAAGGGCCTACTATGAGGCTTCTTTGGCGGAACCCTTTTCCTGCAGTGTGGGAGCATTCCATGCTGCCTACCATACCAGAATGGGAGTTTATACCCATGAAATGGGAATTCGGGAAGGCGGCCGTCTTGCCATCATGGCCGGAGCGGGTCCCATGGGACTGGGCGCTTTGAGTTATGCACTGAACTGTGACCGAAGGCCAGGTATGATTCTTGTGACGGATGTAAATCAGGAAAGACTGGACCGGGCCCTGGGCCTTTTCCCGCCTGAGGAAGCTGCCGGCAGAGGAATAGAACTCCACTTTATCAACACAGCAGACCTGGAAGATCCTGTGGCCTTTCTTCGGGAGATGACAGGCGGCGAGGGATTTGACGATGTCTTCTGTTATGCCCCGGTGCCTCAGGTGATCGAACAGTCTGACGGCATTCTGGCCAGGGATGGATGTCTGAATTTTTTCGCGGGCCCCACGGACCCAGCCTTTAATGCCCCGATGAATTTCTATGATGTGCACTATAATTCCACCCATATTATGGGGACTACCGGAGGGAATACGGAGGACATGATCGAGTGTCTGGAACTCACTGCTGCAGGAAAGATCAATCCGGCGGTGATGGTTACCCACATCGGAGGCCTGGACGCGGCGGCAGATACCATTCTCAGACTGCCGGAGATTCCCGGGGGAAAGAAACTGATTTACAACCATTTGAGGATGCCCCTCACGGCTCTTGAAGACCTTCGGGAACGAGGCCAGGAAGATGAAAGGTTTGTCATGCTGGCAGATATCGTTGATGCCCATCAGGGCCTTTGGTGTCCGGAAGCAGAGGAGTATCTGCTGACACATTTTGCCGTATAAAAGAGATCCGGCAGTCTTAGACTGCCGGATTTTTTTAGCGTAATTCATTTTTAGGGACAATTCTTCTCAGCAAGAACTTTAGTGTAAGGTGATGGTGTTTGGCACGGATGTGAAGCAGTAGTAGGGGATTCCCCTGGAAAGAATCCAGTCTCTGATCAGGGGGCCGTCATAGGTTTCCGTAGGTTCACTTTGGATGAATTCCGGTGTGTCAGCAAAGGCCCCTTTTTCAGCCTCAACCATACTATAAAAGTTTTGTGACAGGCCATTGTTGCCGTGATGTGACAACTGTACATAGTCGGCCTTTAATTCCTGCCAATGATTTTCTATGATAAAGGGTTCCATTTCTTTCTCTACATCTGTACAAAAAAGCATTTTTTCAGACGTTCCTGTCAGCATGAACATTAATGCACCTTTGTTGCTTTTATTGGTTTCGAACAGATCCACGTTCTTGTCCCATGAATGGTATACTTTCATTTTAAGGCCGATCACATCAACCATATTATTTTCCTGCAGGCGGACGATATGGGGCCTCTTTGAAAGTATCCGGATAAAGTCTTCTATGTCATCATCGCAATGAAATCTATCATTGGAAGTTCTGAGTCGATGGTTATCCACTGTGGGGATATAAATCTTTTCTGTTTTTATGGTAGAAGAGGTGCTCTTCTTATTCATGAGGCTTATGAAGGCGCCAATATGATCAGTATCAGAATGACTCAGAATCCAGGCCTTAACTCTGCTGCCATGCTTCCGGATGATTTTCAGGACCTCCTTCCTGTTTCCCCTGGATCCCCCGTCTATGATTACAAGGTCTCCGATGGAGTTGGTCAGAGTATAAAAGGTGAATCTGCTGCCGGAGTTGTTGCCGTGCTGCGTGATCGTCCAGGGACCAAGTTTCACATGAACGGAAAGTACCACAGTCTGAACCTTGGAATTCTTTATCTTAAAGGCACAGTATGCGTTCGCGCAGCGCTGTCTTTGTTTGAATTTCGTTTTTGAAACTCTCACAAGAGGTGCATTCTTGGTATTCATATCCTGAATGTAATATCGGGTATATTTGGTGAGGGTGAAGGTTTTTCGAGGCATTTTCTCTTCGTAGCTGGAAGGGATCCTGGTAGTGGACCGTTTCCAGTATCCATTCAGAGACAACCTCTTTCCAAAGATGCTGACATAGCGGCGGCTGTCCTGCTTGGTTTTCCAGTATTTACCATACCAGTATTGAGAGGCAGCCGATGCTCTTTTTTGAGCTATGCTGCCTGCACAGAGGAATAGCACTATTAATAGTAAAAACAGACGAATTATTCTACGCATTTTCTTCTTCTCCTGTAAAACCTCATATGTAAACAGTATAATATAAAAGAAGAAAAGATATCAACTCCAACTGTCTTTATTATTATTAGGAAATAATTGCGGATTTTGTTTTCTATTTACAAATATAAAGAAACTGTTTAATATGAAATCATAGGTTTGGAGTTGATTTGTTCCAGGACGATTCGATGGAAAAGGAGTACAGGAAATATATGGACAGAGCTGTTATTTTCGATTTGGACGGCACCCTGTGGGATTCACGGGAGGAAATCTGCAAAATATGGAACCGGGTATTTGAAGCGTCCCCGGAGACTGACTATCAGATGTCTCTATTGGACATTGAGCGTCTTATGGGCAAAACCATGGAGGAAATCGGAGAGATTCTTTTTCCTGTCCAGGGAGAGGATTTTCAAAAGAAAATCATGGACCAGTGCGGTGCTGCTGAAGTCGTCTATTTGAGAGAGCACGGAGCCCTGCCATACGATGGCGTGAGGGAGACCGTGGATCGGCTGAAGGACAGCTATGACCTCTACATCGTCAGCAATTGTCAGGACGGGTATATAGAAGCTTTTATGGAGGCCCATGGCTATAGGGGGGACTTCGATGATATTGAGATGTCGGGAAGGACCGGAAAAGGAAAAGGGGAAAATATTCGTCTGCTTATGGAGAGAAATCATATCAGCAAAGCTGTCTACGTGGGAGATACGGACGGAGATGAGAAGGCGGCCCGGCAGGCCGGCATCCCATTCATCTATGCAGCCTACGGTTTCGGCAGGGCGATCCGGCCGGACTGTATTATTCAGGAGATCCGCGATCTGCCCGAAGCTCTTGACCAGCTTATGGAATAGCGGGGATTGACAAATAACGACAAAAATATTATGATGATTGGCAGAGGCAAGGGCGTCTCTAATGGTTTTGAACATTAGAGACGCCCTTGCCTTTTTTGCTGGTATAGGAAATTGCTCCGCATATCATACACCAGCACGCGGGACTCTTTGTACTGCACGGCCAGACAAGGGTCGATCATTATCACAGGAAATCGTGATGGATATGGAGAAAAAGATTTCATACGATAGAGAACATGATGCCTGCGGGATTGGAGCCGTTGTAAAGATTGACGGAGTGCCGGAATATTCTGTGCTTAATGATGCGCTTACCATCGTGGAGAAACTGGAGCACAGAGCTGGAAAGGACGCCAGCGGGACAGTTGGTGACGGAGTGGGTATCTTACTGCAGATTTCTCATCCTTTTTTCTCCGCCCTGGCCCGAAAGATGAAGATGAAGATTGGAGACGAGGGAGATTATGGTATAGGTATGTTTTTTCTCCCCCGCAATCACCTGAAAAGGACCTTTGCAAAAAGGCTTTTTGAGGTGATTGCTGAAAAGGAAGGGATTGCCATTCTTGGATGGCGGGAAGTTTCTATCCACCCTGAGATTCTGGGTGACAGGGCCAGAGACTGTATGCCGGCCATATGGCAATGTTTTCTGAAAAGGCCGGATTTGGTGGACAAAGGGGTGGATTTTGACAGGAGACTTTATGTGGTCCGCAGGGAATTTGAGCAAAGTTCGGAGGATACTTACATCTGTTCTCTGTCCTCCAGGACCATCGTCTATAAAGGGATGTTTCTGGTGGGTCAGCTGAGAAGATTCTATGAGGATCTGCAGAGTGAAAGCTACGCCACGGCCATCGCCCTGGTGCACTCCAGATTTTCCACCAATACTCTGCCCAGCTGGGAGCGGGCCCATCCTTATCGTTTTTTGGCTCACAATGGAGAGATCAATACCATCAGAGGAAATACTGACCGTATGCTGGCCCGGGAGGAGACCATGCATTCTTCTCTTCTTTCCAAAGATCGGGACAGAATCTATCCTGTGATCTCCGCCAGCGGGTCCGATTCTGCCATGCTGGATAACACGCTGGAATTCCTTTATATGAACGGAATGGATCTTCCTTTAGCTATGCTTGCTTTGATTCCGGAGCCCTGGAAGCACAATCGTTTTATGAGCGAATCCAGGAAAGATTTCTACCATTATTATGCGACCATGATGGAACCCTGGGATGGACCGGCTGCTCTCCTTTTCACAGACGGTCAGGTTTTCGGGGCAACCCTTGACAGAAATGGGCTTCGGCCCTCCAGATACTATATCACGGATGACAATCGGCTGATTCTCTCTTCGGAAGTGGGCGTGCTGGACATTGCTCCGGAACATATTCTGAAGAAGTCCAGGCTGACGCCGGGACGAATGCTCCTGGTAGATATCGGGAAGAAAAGGATTATCTCTGATGAGGAGTGTAAGGAATACTATGCTTCCGTTCATCCATATGGGGAATGGCTGGATACCCACCTGGTGCACCTGACAGACTTGCCGATTCCCAATCACCAGGTTCCGATGCACAGCCAGTCTGAGAGGGACCGGCTCTATAAAGTATTTGGCTACAGCTATGAGGAAGTGAAGACTTATATTCTGGAAGCAGCGACCCATGGAGCAGAACCGACCATGTCCATGGGACACGATGTGCCCCTGGCAGCCCTTTCGGAAAACTATCCTCTTCTATACCGCTTTTTCCAGCAGCAATTTGCCCAGGTTACCAATCCTCCCATTGATTCCCTTAGGGAGAAGATCGTGACGGATACCACGGTCTATATCGGGTCAGACGGAGATCTGCTTCAGGCTAAAAGTGACAATTGCAGGGTGCTGGAGGTCAACAATCCCATCCTTACGGGTGTGGACTTGATGAAGATTCGGTCCATGGAACGAAAAGGTTTTAAAACTGAGACAGTATCTCTGCTTTACTATAAACATACATCCCTTGCCCGGGCGGTCAGCCAGCTTTATCTGTCGGTGGACCGGGCCGTATCCGGCGGCGCCAATATTATCATTCTCTCCGACCGGGGCGTGGATGAGAACCATGTGCCCATACCGGCTTTGATGGCAGTGTCGGCGGTGGAACAGCACCTGGTTCACACCAAGATGAGGACGGCGGTATCGTTGATTCTAGAGAGCGCAGAGGTGAGAGATGTCCATCAGACGGCCTGTATTCTGGGCTTTGGTGCCCGGGCAGTCAATCCTTACCTGGCTCATGAATGTATTGGGGAACTGATTTCCCTGGGCCTTTTGGACAAGGATCTGCATACGGCCATCGATGATTATGACCAGGCTCTGCTTAACGGAGTGGTCAAAATTGCCGCAAAGATGGGGATATCCACCATTCAGTCCTACCAGTCAGCCAGGATTTTTGAGGCCATCGGCCTGTCAGATCAGGTGATCGATCAGTATTTTACCGGCGTGGCGAGCAGAGTCGGCGGGGTGGGCATCAAGGAGCTGGAGGAAGGAATCTCCTACAGACATGACCGGGCATTTGATCCCATGGGTCTTCCCGTGGATCCGGTTCTTGACAGTCTGGGCTTTCATAATCTGCGAAGCGGCAAGGGCAAAGAAGACCATCTTTACAGTCCTAAGACCATCGTTCTGCTGCAGCAGGCAGTAAGGACAGGAAACTATGAGATATTTAAGGAATACAGTGCTCTGGTGGATCATGCAAAACATCCCCATACCTTAAGAGGTCTTCTGGAGATGGTATCGACCGGAGAATCTGTTGATCTTTCCCAGGTGGAGCCAGTGGAGGAAATCGTCAAACGATTCCAGGTGGGGGCCATGAGTTACGGGTCTCTTTCCAGAGAGGCCCACGAAACCATCGCCATAGCTATGAATCGTCTTGGCGGTCGATCCAACACTGGTGAAGGAGGGGAGGCGGCAGACCGTTTTGGGACAGAGAGAAACTCTGCTGTCAAGCAGGTGGCTTCAGGGCGTTTTGGAGTGACAGAGGAGTATCTTTTGAGTGCCGGGGAAATCCAGATCAAGATGGCCCAGGGTGCCAAGCCTGGTGAAGGCGGAAATCTGCCGGCCAAAAAGGTCTATCCCTGGGTAGCAGAAACCCGATGTTCTACGCCGGGGGTCCAGCTGATCTCACCACCTCCTCACCACGATATTTACTCTATCGAGGACCTGGCACAGCTGATCTATGACCTGAAAAATGCGAACAGGGATGCTCGGATTTCCGTCAAGCTGGTGTCGGAAGCCGGCGTGGGAACCATCGCTTCCGGTGTGGCCAAGGCCGGGGCTCAAGTGGTTTTGATTTCAGGATACGACGGGGGAACGGGCGCTGCTCCATACAGTTCCATCCACCATGCAGGACTGCCCTGGGAGCTTGGTGTGGCAGAGACCCATCAGGCACTTATAGAAAGCGGGCTGAGGTCCAGGGTTCGGATTGAGACCGATGGAAAATTGATGACAGGAAGGGACGTGGCCATCGCAGCACTCCTTGGTGCTGAGGAATACGGCTTTGCCACAGCCCCTCTGGTTTCTCTGGGCTGTATGATGATGAGGGTCTGTTCCAAAGATACCTGCCCCGTGGGCATTGCCACCCAGGATGAACGCCTCCGGGCCAGATTTGCCGGCAGGCCTGAGTACCTGATGAATTTTATGACCTTTGTGGCCATGCAGCTTCGGGAGATTATGGCGAAACTGGGCTTCAGGACTCTGGACCAGATGATTGGCAGAACCGACTGCCTGAGAAAAAGGGGAGAATTTGATCAGCCTCATGCCGGAACCATCTCCTTTTCACAGATTTTAAAACAGGGCTTCTCCCATGCCGGGGATAATCGCTTTGATCCGGAGAGGAGTTATGACTTTCAGCTGGAAAAAACCCTGGATGCCCGCTGTCTTCTGCCATGGTTTAAGAGTGCCATAAAGAATAGAGAGACCTGTTCCCAAATCTCGGTGGAAGTCAGTTCCACTGACAGGACCTTCGGCACTATGCTGGGTTCGGAGATTGTCAGAGCCTATGGCAGTGACTGCAGAAAACTGGCAGAAGACCGCTTCCTCATCCACTGCCGGGGCGGCGGAGGCCAGTCCTTTGGGGCATTCATCCCCCGCGGTCTGACCATTCGGCTTACAGGAGATGCCAACGATGGGTTCGGCAAAGGTCTTTCCGGCGGAAAACTGGTGGTAAGACCACCGGAAGGCAGCCGCTTTAAGGCGTCCGAGAATATTATTGTGGGTAATGTGGCTCTTTATGGGGCGACTTCCGGCAAGGCCTATATCTGCGGAGTCGCAGGAGAACGATTCTGTGTGAGAAATTCCGGAGCCATCGCTGTGGCAGAGGGCTGCGGCGACCATGGTCTGGAATATATGACCGGAGGCAGAGTAGTGATCCTGGGAAATACCGGCAAGAATTTTGCTGCTGGTATGAGCGGCGGCATCGCTTATGTTCTTGACAGAAAACACACTCTTTACCGCAGGATCAATAAAGATATGGTGGAGTTGGAAGAACTTCAGGAAAAATATGACATAGAGGAACTCAGGAGAATCCTGGAGGAGTATGTCAACGAGACAGATTCCCGGCTGGGCAGGGAAATCCTTTCTCATTTTGAGGAGGAAGTGCCCTGTTTTAAGAAAGTCATTGCCAGAGATTATCAGAGGATGATCAGGACCATCGGAAAATATGAGGAGAGGGGGATCTCCAAAGAAAATGCACAGCTGGAGGCCTTCCGGGAGATTAGTGGCCAGACAGCCTGACAGGCTGTAAAAACATAAGACGGCAGGAGAAACCTGGAAACAGACATATTTTTTAGAGGGAGACTGCCGGGATAAAGATAGCAGGTGAGATCATGGGAAAAGAGACAGGTTTTTTAGAATATCAAAGAATGGAAAATCAGGAGATTCCAGTGAGGGAGAGAATTAGCGGCTACGATGAATTCCATCGCTTTGCCTCCCGGGAGACAAGACAACAGCAGGGTGCCCGCTGTATGAACTGCGGCGTTCCTTTCTGTCAGTCGGCCATGGAATTGAACGGCATGGTGGTGGGCTGCCCTCTCCATAATCTGATTCCGGAATGGAACGACAGCATTTACAGAGGACAGGATTCTCATGCCCTGGCAAGACTTTTAAAGACCAACCGTTTTCCGGAATTTACCGGACGGGTCTGCCCGGCCCTGTGTGAGAAGGCGTGTATCTGTGGTCAGTATGATGATCCGGTCACAGTGAAAGATAACGAACTATATCTTATTGAAGCCGGGTACAAGGAAGGCTGGATGAAAGCCCGGCCCCCGGTTGCAGAAAGTGGTAAAAAGGTGGCTGTGGTGGGCAGCGGCCCGGCAGGCCTGGCAGCAGCAGACGCCTTGAGGAGGCGGGGCCATGCGGTGACTGTCTATGAGCGGGAGGACCGGATCGGGGGACTGCTCATGTATGGGATTCCCAATATGAAGCTGGACAAGAAAGTGATTGCCAGGCGAAAAAAGCTGATGGAGGAAGAAGGAATCGTCTTTAAGACCAACGTCAATGTAGGGGACAAGAAGAAGCTGACCCGCCTTAAAAAACATTACGATGCCCTGGTCCTCTGCTGCGGGGCAAAAAAACCCAGAAGGCTGCAGGTCGAAGGAATGGAAGGAACTGCCGGAATCTACTTTGCTGTGGATTTCCTTACGGCCGCCACCAGAAATTTGCTGGGCATCCGACCGCTGCCGGACCAATTTGACGCCAGGGATAAGAATGTTGTGATTGTTGGCGGAGGAGATACGGGCAATGACTGCATCGGTACAGTCGTACGTATGGGCTGCAAGTCTGTCACAGCGCTGGAAATGATGCCCAGACCGCCGCTGGAGCGGACGCCTGGAAATCCCTGGCCGGAATGGCCCAGAACTTTGAGGACAGATTACGGTCATGCCGAGGCCAAGGAAGTGTTTGGGGCGGATCCCAGAATCTTTGGGACCACAGTAAAAAATGTGCTGTCCCAGGAAGGCAGGATCAGGCAGATTGAGACAGTGAAAGTGAGATTTGAGGAAGGAAAGCTGGTGGAAGTCAAGGATTCCGAGAAACGATTGGACTGCGATCTTCTGCTGATTGCCGCCGGCTTTACCGGTGCAGAGGAGGAACTTCCCTCCGCCCTGGGCCTTGAGATGACAGAGCGGGGCGTGGTGGCCACCTCTGCCGGCAGCTATGCCAGCAATATCCCCGGTGTCTTTGCTGCCGGGGATATGAGGAGGGGACAAAGCCTGGTGGTTTGGGCTCTGGCTGAAGGACGCGCCTGCGCACAGGAAGTGGACGAATATCTCATGGGTTATCGGAACAGCTGACAGGTTGATCAGGTATTCGGGAGATTGAAATAATTATAAATTGACATATCAAAAGGTATGATGTATAATCGGAAAAGTGAGCAAAGGCGTTCATTTCATCAGGGTAAAACCAGGGGAAATGACGCCTTTTCTGCTTTGTAGGAAAATGCGATTTCCTTCCGACGGTACATTTTTACCGTACCGGAAGGAGGCCTTTTGTCTGGGAGGAATTATGACATACACCAATCAGGAAATAAAGCAGTTTATCGAGGAGGAGGATGTAAAGTTCATCCGACTTGCCTTCTGCGATGTCTTCGGAAAACAAAAAAACATATCGATTATGCCCACGGAGCTTGACAGAGCTTTCCGGGAGGGGATAGCCATTGATGCCTGGGCTGTGGCAGGGTTTGATGGTTTCGACCGGTCAGACCTTTTCCTTCATCCGGATCCCCAGACTCTGGCGATATTACCCTGGAGACCGGAGACCGGCAGGGTGGTCAGGATGTTCTGCGATATCACCTGGCCCGATGGGGAGCCCTTTGTGTGTGACAGCAGAGGATTTCTCAAGAAGGCCGCAGCATATGCTGCCGGAAAAGGCTATCATTTTCATTTTGGCACAGAGCAGGAATTCTATCTCTTCCGCAATGACCTGGAGGGAGAGGAAACCCGTATCCCCTATGATCAGGCAGGATATATGGACATTGGACCCGAGGACAGGGGAGAGAACATCCGGAGGGAGATCTGCATCACTTTGGAGCAGATGGGAATCTATCCGGAGAGTTCCCACCACGAAGAAGGGCCGGGACAAAATGAGATTGATTTCCGCTACTGTGAAGCCCTCACATCCGCCGATGACGCCATAACCTTCCGCGGCGTGGTCAGTGCCATTGCCAGCAGAAACGGAGTCCAGTCCGATTTCTCTCCAAAGCCCATCAAGGGTTGTCCGGGAAACGGTATGCATATCAACTTTTCTGTGGAGGCCGGCAATAAAAAAGTTGACCTTGACGGCATTGTGGCCGGCATTCTCAGCCATATCGAGGCCATGACTCTTTTCATGAATCCACTGGAGGAGTCCTATGAGAGGCTGGGAGGCCCCATGGCCCCAGGCTATATCTGCTGGGCAAAGGAAAACCGGTCCGCCTTAATCCGGATTCCGGCCGCGATCGGAGAGTATCAGCGAGGGGAACTCCGGTCACCGGACACCATGGCTAACCCCTATCTGGCCTTTGGTCTAATAATTTATGCAGGCCTCAGCGGTCTGGAGGAAAAAATGATTCCACCTGCCCCCATTAAGACCAATCTCTATCGGGCCAGAAAAAAGGACCTGGAAGGCCTGGACAGGATGCCTGTCTCCCTGAAACAGGCTGCGGAGGCGGCAATGCAGAGTGATTTCATAAAACAATATCTTCCAGGGGAGATCCTTAAAGCTTATCTTGACAGGGTAAAAGGAATCTGACGGAAGTTTCCATTGCGATTGGAGTATCCATCGCAATCTGATGAAATAGTGCATGTGCCTTCAGGAAAGGAAAGCGCCTATGACATTGGCTAAAAGGATATATAATGTGCTGCTGGTCTCAGCAGCTAAAAAAGGAAATACAGCCCTCAGGTCCTTCTTTTCCGGAGAAAGGTTCGGACAGATTACTCTGGTGGATACCGCTGCCAAAGCCCGGCGCAGGATGGCGGAAGGGGAGTATGACCTGGTCATTATCAATGCCCCGCTTCCCGACGAATTCGGCAGGAGATTTGCCATTGACGTCTGCAGCGACAGCGACAGAGTCGCCTTACTGATGGTCAGAAGCGATCTGTATGATGAGGTCAGCGCCAGAATGACTGCCCACGGTGTTCTGGTGGCAAAGAAGCCACTGGAAATGTCGACGATGGAACAGTTTCTGGGGGCCATGTGCAGCATCAGGGAGAGACTGCGGGGCTATAAAAAGAAGACCATGACGCTGGAGGACAAAATGGGAGAGATCCGTCTGGTGAACCGGGCCAAATGGGCTCTGATCAATTCCTGTCATATGACGGAGGAGGATGCCCACCGCTATATCCAGAAACAGGCCATGGACCGCTGTATCAGCAAGAGGGAGACAGCGGAAAATATATTAAAAATCTACGGCTGACCTCCTGAGGAGACTCTGGAAGAGCAATCCTGGAAAGAGGAGGCATCTTGTAAATATGATAATTGGTTGACATTTGAAAAGGCAAAGGCGTCTTTTCTGTAACAATACAGAGAAGGCACCTTTGTCTTTTTCTGTTTCCTACAAAATATAAAGGAGGAAATAACAATGATGGAACAAAAAACAGTACCGGAGTATTTTGGAGAGCTCGTTTTTGACGACAGACAGATGAGGGCCAGACTTTCCTCAAAAGTCTATGAATCCCTGAGAAGGACCATTGATGAAGGGAAGAAAATTGATCCGAAGGTGGCAGAATCCTGCGCTCAGGCCATGAAGGAGTGGGCACTGGAGAAGGGAGCCACCCATTTTACCCACTGGTTCCAGCCTCTGACCGGCGTCACGGCAGAAAAACATGACTCTTTTATCGCGTCCTCACCGGACGGCAGCGTGATCATGGAGTTTTCAGGAAAGGAACTGATACAGGGTGAGCCGGATGCATCCTCCTTCCCCACCGGAGGAATCAGGGCAACCTTCGAGGCCAGGGGTTATACAGCCTGGGATCCCACATCCTATGCATTTATCAAGGGAAAGACCCTGTGTATTCCTACGGCCTTTTGTTCTTACGGGGGTGAGGCTCTGGATAAAAAGACGCCGCTGCTCCGCTCCATGGAGGCTCTGAATAAGCAGGCCCTTCGGATCCTGAGACTCTTTGGCAACCATAAGGCAAAGCATGTGAGGACCTCCGTGGGACCAGAGCAGGAGTATTTCCTCATCACCAAAGAAATGTACAACCGCCGTCCGGACCTCCTATATACCGGCCGGACCCTCTATGGGGCCAGACCGCCCAAGGGCCAGGAGATGGACGATCATTATTTTGGCGTGATCAAACCAAGGGTTCAGGAGTATATGGAAGACCTGAACCAGGAACTCTGGAAACTGGGTATCCTGGCCAAGACGGAACACAATGAAGTGGCTCCTGCTCAGCATGAGCTTGCCCCCATTTACACCACCACCAATATTGCCACAGACCACAACCAGCTGACCATGGAAATCATGCAGAAAGTGGCAGCCAGACATGGCCTGGTCTGCCTGCTCCATGAGAAACCCTTTGCGGGCGTCAACGGCAGCGGTAAACACAACAACTGGTCCATGGCCACTGACAGCGGACAGAATCTGTTGTCCCCGGGGGAGACACCCTATGAGAACGCCCAGTTCCTCCTCTTCCTCTGTGCTGTCATAAAGGCAGTGGATGACTATCAGGATCTGCTGAGACTGGCTGTTGCCACGGCGGGCAATGACCATCGTTTAGGAGCCAACGAGGCACCGCCGGCCATCATTTCCATTTTCCTGGGAGATGAGCTTTCTGCGATTCTCGATGCCATTGAGAAGGACCGGCCCTACCGGGAAACTAAAGCCAAAATCATGAAGCTGGGTGTGGATGTCCTGCCCGCATTTCCCAGGGATAATACAGACCGCAACAGGACATCCCCCTTTGCCTTTACCGGCAATAAATTCGAATTCAGAAGCCTGGGCTCCTCCAACAGTATCGCCTGTGCCAACATCATGCTCAATGCAGCTGTGGCTGAGTCTTTGATGATCTACGCGGACCGACTGGAGAAGGCTGAGGACTTTGAACATACACTCCATGAGATGATTCGGAAGACCATTGCCGACCATAAGAGGATTCTTTTTGACGGAAACGGCTATGGGGAAGACTGGATCAAGGAAGCCACAGAGGTAAGAGGACTGAGCAATTACCGTACCACTCCTGACTGCATGCCCCATCTGTTGGATGAGAAGAACGTGCGTATGCTGACTTCCCATGGCGTGTTCAGCAAAGCAGAACTGGAATCCCGCTGTGAGATTATGCTGGATAACTACTGCAAGCAGGTCCACATTGAAGCAAATACCATGATCGATATGGCCTGCCGCCTGATTCTGCCTGCGATCACATCATATGCCGAAAAGCTTTCACTTTCCATGGCAGCCAAGAAAGCTGCTGCCGGAGATCTGGCCTGCTCCTATGAGACGTCCGTGGTGTCCAGGCTTTCCAGGCTTGCGGACCAGATTTATGACAGGGCCGGCGACCTGGAAAAGGCAATTCTCAAATTGGGGGAGACCGGCGATATACTCGAGGAAAGCGCGGCCATCCGTGACACCCTGCTGCCGGAAATGGGAGAGCTCAGGGCGGCAGTGGACGAGGCGGAGACCCTGGTATCATCGGAATGCTGGCCTCTGCCATCCTATGGAGACCTGCTGTTCAGTGTTCGATAAGGAGGACAAAAAATGTGTTCGATTATGGCTTGGTGCGGCAAGGATTATCAGGAGAGAGCCTTTGTGGAGGCTCTGGACCAGACGATTTCCCGGGGACCGGATGACAGAAGAATCATGGAGACAAAGGGAGGGCTGCTGGGTTTTCGGCGGCTCTCCATCATGGGACTGACCCCTGAAGGGATGCAGCCCTTCGCCCTGGATGGCTGCGGATTGGTCTGCAATGGAGAAATATACGGATTCAAAAAGATCAGGAAACAGCTGATGGACAAGGGCTATTCCTTCAAAAGTGACAGTGACTGCGAAGTCCTTCTTCCCCTTTATTTTGAGTATGGGACTGACCTTTTTCAGATGCTTGACGCAGAATTCGCCTGTGTCATCTATGATGGCTCCAGGGACTCCTGGATCGCGGCCAGGGACCCCATCGGGATCCGTCCTCTTTACTACTGTTACTCCAGGGAGGGGACCATCATTTTTGCCAGTGAACCCAAGAATCTTGTTGGTCTGACCACGGGCAGAATCTTTCCATTTCCTCCGGGACATTATTATATGGATGGAAACTTCCATTGCTACTGTGACATCGCTAAAGTGAAAAGTCTCTGCAGGGACGACCTGGAGACAGCCTGCGGCAAAATCAGGGAGAAACTGATTAAGGGTGTGGAGAAGAGGTTGATAGCCGACACCAAAGTGGGGTTTCTCCTCTCCGGAGGCCTGGATTCTTCCCTGGTCTGCAGTATTGCTGCCAGAAAATGTAAAAAACCCATCCGGACCTTTGCCATAGGGATGGACACAGATCCTATTGATTTGAAATATGCCAGGCAGACAGCGGAATATCTGGGGGCGGACCATACGGAGGTTATCATCAGCAAAAAAGATGTGCTGGAGGCTTTGCCTAAGGTGATCCGGCTGCTGGCCACCTATGATATCACGACGATTCGGGCCAGCATCGGTATGTATCTGGTCTGCAAAGCCATTCATGAGCAGACGGATATCCGGGTCATTTTGACCGGGGAGGTCTCCGATGAGATCTTTGGCTATAAATATACAGATTTTGCCCCTAGTGCCCGGGCCTTCCAGGAGGAGGCAGAAAAGAGGGTCAGAGAGCTTCACATGTATGATGTCCTGCGGGCAGACCGCTGTATTTCTGTGAATTCACTGGAGGCCAGAGTTCCCTTCGGGGACCTGGAATTCGTGAAGTATTGCATGTCCCTGGATCCGGAGATGAAACGCAACCATTATAACAAGGGAAAGTACCTGCTTCGCCACGCCTTTGAGGGGATGGATTATCTCCCCGATGAGATCCTCTTCCGGGAAAAGGCAGCATTTTCCGATGCGGTAGGCCACTCACTGGCAGACTGCATCAAGGAGTATGCCCAGCAGAAGTACAGCCAGAAGGAATATGAGGAGGCCCGCAGGAAATACCTCCATGCCCGGCCCTTCACCAAAGAGTCCCTGCTCTACCGGGAGATTTTTGAAGAGTATTATCCTGCCCAGGCTCAGATGATCAAGGACTTCTGGATGCCCAATAAGGACTGGGAGGGTTGTAACGTGGACGATCCCTCAGCCCGGGTTCTGAAGAACTATGGAGCCAGTGGCGTCTGACCAGCCGGAAGGCAGGAATGAAACAAGAGCTTGTTCTGGAGATAAGAAGAAATACGGGGAACTATACATAGATATATAGAGAACCGGTATGTGCAGAGAAATCTGGCGTTGACAGGCTTTAAAAGGGAGGAAGCTATGGCAAAATATGTGTTTGTGACCGGCGGTGTTGTGTCCGGTCTGGGAAAAGGAATAACAGCGGCATCCTTGGGAAGACTGCTTAAGATGCGGGGGATCAAGGTAGCTTCTCAGAAGCTGGACCCCTATATGAATGTGGATCCGGGAACCATGAGCCCCTTCCAGCACGGAGAGGTTTTCGTGACCGATGACGGAGCGGAGACAGACCTGGACCTGGGCCACTATGAACGTTTTATCGACGAGGACCTGACCCGTTATTCCAACCTGACCAGTGGAAAGGTCTACTGGAATGTGTTAAACCGGGAACGCAAAGGAGAGTATCTGGGCCAGACTGTTCAGGTGATTCCCCACATCACAGACGAGATCAAACATTTCATCTATATGGGAGCAAAAAAGACAGAAGCAGACGTGATGATGATAGAGATTGGAGGAACCATCGGTGATATTGAGGGCCAGCCTTTCATCGAGGCTATCCGGCAGATCTCTCTGGAGCAGGGTCAGGAGAACTGCCTTTTCATCCATGTAACCCTGGTACCCTACCTGAGCGGGTCTGACGAGCACAAGTCCAAGCCCACCCAGCACTCCGTCAAGGAACTGCAGGCCATGGGTATCCATCCGGATATCATTGTGACCCGTGCAGACCTGCCCCTGGAGCAGAGTATCAAGGACAAGATTGCCCTCTTTTGTAATGTCAAGAAGGACTGTGTCATTGAAAATAATACCCTGGACTGCCTCTATGAGGCACCCCTGATGCTCCACCAGCATGGTCTGGACACGGTGGCCTGCCGGGAACTGGGTCTGGAGGGAGAGATGACGACAGATCTGGCAGCCTGGGAGGATATGGTAAAGCGGATTCATCATCTGTCCGGCCATACCAGGATCGCCATCGTGGGGAAATATGTGGGGCTCCATGACTCCTATCTGTCTGTCCGGGAAGCCCTTTACCATGGCGGCTATGAAAATGATACAGAGGTGGAGGTGCTCTGGGTAGACTCGGAGTTCCTCAGCAAAGAGAATATAGAGGACCAGCTGGGTCAGGCCGACGGCATCCTGGTACCCGGTGGTTTTGGCGGCCGGGGCATCGAAGGCATGATCCTGGCCTGTCAGTATGCCAGGGAAAGGGATATTCCTTACCTGGGTATCTGCCTGGGCATGCAGGTGTCGGTGATCGAATATGCCCGCAATGTCCTGGGCCTTTCTGATGCCGACAGCCGGGAGTTTGCGGAGACGGGTAAAAATTGTGTGATCGATCTGATGGAAGAACAGCTGGCGGTCATGCGTAAGGGAGGAACCATGCGGCTGGGAGCCTTTCCCTGCAAGGTGTATCCGGGGACTCTGCTGGAGAAAGCCTATGGAAAGGCGGAGATTTCAGAGAGACACCGGCACCGGTTCGAGTACAATAACGCTTACCGGGACCAGCTGGTGGAGGCAGGTCTTGGTGTCTGCGGAACATCCCCAGACGGAGAACTGGTGGAGGCCGTGGAGGTCTCAGCCAACCGCTTTCATATTGGCGTTCAGTTTCATCCGGAATTCAAGTCAAGGCCGGACAAGGCCCATCCCTTATTCAGAGAGTTTATAAGGGAGGCAGGGAAATGATTTATCGGGGAAAAGAAAGGAAATTAATTATGGCCGACGGCAGCCAGTACTACGGGCAGGCCTTTGGCCGGGACCAAGGAAGCCAGGTCTGCGAGCTGGTATTTAATACCTCGCCGGTAGGTTATCAGGAGATTCTGTCAGATCCCTCCTATACAGACCAGTTTGTCATCATGGCCTATCCCCTGATCGGCAATTACGGCATCAATGAGGACGACTACGAATCCCTGCGGCCCACCATAGGAGGCATGGTGGTCAGGGACTACAATGACAGACCCTCTAATTTCAGATCCGCCATGACCCTCTCTGCTGTCATGAAGGACCTGGGTATCCCAGGGATCACCGGCCTGGATACCAGGGAGCTGGTCCGGAAAATCAGAAAAGAGGGAACCCAGAAGGCTCTGATCACGGATGCAGATACTCCTTTAGAGGAAGGACTGCTCATGATACAGAAGACGGATCTGCCAACAGATGCTGTGGCCAGGGTCAGCAGAGACCATAAGGAAAGATACATTTCTATGGATGCCCGCTGCAGAATTGCAGCCATCGATTTGGGCATGAAGGAGAATATCATCCGGTCTCTGGTCAGCAGGAACTGTAGTGTCACTGCCTTTCCCTGGAATGTGACAGCGAGAGAAGTTGCAGCCTCTAAGCCGGACGGCATTTTCCTGTCCAACGGGCCGGGAGATCCCACCAATGTCCCGGAGGCCGTAAGCCTGGTGAGAGCGCTTCGGGGCCGCTATCCCATTTTCGGCATCTGCCTGGGCCACCAGATTATCTCCCTGGCCTGTGGAGCCAGGACTTATAAACTAAAATTCGGCCACAGGGGAGGCAACCATCCGGTGAAAAATCTGCAGACAGGAAAGATAGAAATTACCTCCCAGAACCATTCCTATGCGGTGGATGAGTCCAGTCTGGCCGGAACCGGCCTGGTGGTCACCCACAGGAACCTTTTAGACGGGACTGTGGAAGGAGTCAGAGGGGACAAGGAACGGATATTCAGTGTCCAGTATCATCCAGAGAGTGCGCCGGGGCCCCATGACAGCAGCTATCTTTTTGATGAATTTCTCAGACTGATGGACCAGGATCAGAAAAAAGTAAAAAGCAGCTGGCGATAAAGAGCGGCTGACAGAGACAAGTCTTGATAAGAGCAAGTCTTTACCACAAAAGCAGTAACGGATATCTGAGGGGAAAATGCCATGCCTAAAAGAACTGACTTAAAGAAAATACTTGTCATTGGTTCCGGGCCTATTGTGATCGGACAGGCAGCGGAATTTGACTATGCAGGAACCCAGGCCTGCCTGGCTCTGAAGGAAGAGGGCTATGAGGTCATCCTGTGCAACTCCAACCCCGCAACCATCATGACGGACAAGTCTGTGGCGGACAGGGTTTACATGGAGCCACTGAACCTGGAATATGCAGCCAGAATAATCCGAAGGGAGAGGCCGGACGCGATCCTGCCGGGAATCGGCGGGCAGACAGGGCTGAACCTTGCCATGCAGCTCGAGGAGAAGGGGATTCTGGCTGAGTGCCGATGCCAGCTTCTGGGGACGGACACTGCCAGTATTGCCATGGCGGAGGACCGTGACCAGTTCAAGGAACTATGTCTGCGTCTGGGAGAGCCGGTCCTGCCATCTGTGGTGGTCCACAGCATGGAAGAGGGAAGAAAGGCGGCCATGGAGATTGGGTATCCAGTGGTTTTGCGGCCGGCATTTACCCTGGGCGGAACCGGTGGAGGTTTCGCTGAACATGAGGAAGAATTCGAAGCACTTCTGAAAGCCGGCCTTGCCCTTTCTCCGGTGGGAGAGGTTCTGGTGGAGAAGAGTGTCAAAGGGTATAAAGAGATAGAATATGAAGTGATCCGCGATGCCAATGATACGGCCATCACGGTTTGTAATATGGAGAATCTGGACCCAGTGGGAATCCACACTGGGGACTCCATCGTGGTATGCCCCTCCCAGACCCTGACAGATCGGGAGTACCACATGCTGAGAGACAGTGCCCTGAAGTTGATCCGGGCCCTGAAGGTGGAGGGAGGATGCAATGTTCAGTTTGCTTTGGACCCTGAATCCTTTCAATATTATCTGATTGAGGTAAATCCCAGGGTTTCCAGGTCTTCTGCTCTGGCATCCAAGGCTTCCGGCTATCCCATAGCCAGGGTATCTGCCAAAATCAGTGTGGGCCTGAACCTGGAGGAGATTCCTCTGGCCAATACACCGGCCTGCTTTGAGCCGGCTCTCGATTATATCGTGACCAAAATGCCCCGCTTTCCTTTTGATAAATTCACAGATGCAGATCAGAAACTGGGTACCCAGATGAAAGCCACCGGGGAGACCATGAGCATTGGCAGGACTTTTGAGGAAAGCCTGCTGAAAGCCGTCAGGTCTCTGGAGGGAGGAACAGTACATCTCCGTCTTGAGAAGTATGACCAGATATCGGAGACAGAACTATGGGAAGAGATTCTTGGCGGCTCCGGTGATAGAATCTATGCACTGGCAGAGCTGATGCGCCGGGGAGATTATGGGGAGAGAATCCGGGAGAAGACAGGAATTGACCGGTTTTTCCTGGATAAAATTGCCAGTATTATCGAGGAAGAAGAACTACTGAGGGCCTGTGGGAAAGAATCCCTCCAGGTTCAGATTGCTGCCCTGCGGGCAGCCAAGAAAATGGGCTTCTCCGATGCTGCCATCGCTGATTTGTGGGACTGCAGTGAGGAGGAAGTCTTTGCCCTTCGAAGAAAGGAAAAAATACTTCCTGTTTATAAGATGATTGATACTTGTGCTTCGGAATTCGAAAGCTATGTGCCATATTTTTATTCTACCTATGAGGGAGAAAATGAATCTGTCATCTCAGACAGACCTAAAGTAATCGTCCTGGGGGCAGGCCCCATTCGAATCGGCCAGGGCGTTGAGTTTGACTATTCCACAGTCCATGCCGTCCAGACTATCAAGGCTGCCGGCTATGAGGCGATTGTGATCAATAATAATCCGGAGACCGTCTCCACAGACTACACAACTTCTGACAAACTGTATTTTGAACCCCTTTGGATTGAGGATGTTATGAATATCATCGAACTGGAGAAGCCTGAGGGAGTCATTGCCACTTTGGGCGGACAGACTGCTGTCAATCTGGCCCGCCCCCTCCATGACAGAGGAGTGAAACTGATTGGGACGGACTGCCATGCCATAGAACTGGCTGAGGACAGGGACCAGTTTGAAAGGCTTTTAGACAAACTGGGCATTCCGGAACCGGAGGGCTGTGCGGTAACAGATATAGAGGAAGGAGTGAAGGCGGCACGGACCATCGGCTATCCTGTACTGGTCAGACCCAGCTTTGTCCTGGGGGGCAGAGCAATGCAAATTGTCTCTAAGGAAAAAAATCTGCGCCACTACCTGCAGACCGCCGTGGAAATCGATGCGGATAAGCCGGTTCTGGTTGACCGCTACATCAGTGGCAAGGAACTGGAGGTGGACGCCATCTGCGACGGCACCGAGGTCTTTATCCCGGGAATCATGGAGCTGGTGGAGAAGACAGGAATCCATTCAGGAGATTCCATCAGCGTCTATCCCACCTTCAGTGTATCTGATCAGGTCAGGGAGACCATCAGGGACTACACCAGGAGACTGGGCCTTGGTATCGGTATCCGGGGACTATTCAATATCCAGTTTATCGTGGATCAGGAGGAGCGGGTAACCATCATCGAAGTCAATCCCCGGTCTTCCAGAACGGTTCCCTTTTTGTCCAAAGCCTCTGGCTTTGCTCTTCCCGATATCGCCACCAGAGTCATGCTGGGCCAGTCATTAAGAGACCAGGGAATCAGGGACCTGTGCCCTGAGTCAGGAGAAAAGTGGTTTGTGAAGGCACCGGTATTTTCTTTCTCGAAACTATCGGGAATGGATGCCTACCTGTCACCGGAGATGAAGTCCACGGGGGAGGCCATTGGTTATGATTACAAGCTGCACCGGGCCATGTATAAGGCCCTGGTGGCTTCCGGAATCAAAATCCAGAATTACGGGACGGTCATCTTTACCCTGGCCGACGAGGATAAGGAGGAAGCCCTTCCCCTGGCCAGACGTTTTTACCAGATGGGCTTTAATATAGAAGCCACCACCATGACTGCAGAATATATGAGAGACCATGGTGTAAGGACAAGACTCCTTCACAAGCTGAGCGAAGGGAGCACCGAGGTGCTTGACGCTATTAAAGCAGGTTATGTCAGCTATGTGGTGAATACCCGGGCCATCCTGTCCGGCGTACACTACGAGGACGGAGCAGCCATCAGAAGATGTGCCAGTCAGCAGAGGGTCACCATGTTCACTTCTCTGGACACGGTCAGGGTTTTGCTGGATGTCCTCGAGGAGATGACCATCGGGGTCATGCCCATCTGAGGAAGAAGCTTGCAGAAATGCAGGGGGTAGAATCTCACAAAAGGGTAAGAAACGTGTCATCTCCAGTGGAAAGGCCATCCATGTGGCTACCACGGGAGGAACGGTGGGCAACCACAAGGCAGTGACAGTCAAAAAAGCCAGACTGAGTGTCAAGAAGGGCAAGACAGTCAAGATCAAAGCCAAGGCAGTGCCAAAGTCCGCCAAGTTTAAAGTGAAGAAACACAGAGGCTTAAAGTATGAATCTTCAAATACGAAGGTCGCTACAGTGAGCGGTACCGGCAGTGTGAAGGGTGTTGGCAAGGGAACATGTACTGTCTATGTATATGCCCAGAACGGTTTGTTCAAGAAAGTGAAGATCACTGTAAAATAAAACAACAAGCGAAAAAGAATAAGCTAAAGTAGCCGGCAGGTCAGGCAGCTGACCTGCCGGCTGCTGTCTTAACAAAAAACTTTTTGCTGCTTTACATAACCTGAGTTGAAGGTCTCGGTAATTATTACCAATAAATAGTTTTGATTTATTACTTTATCACAGCAAAATAGCAAATAATTTGTAAAATACAATATTTTTGTTCGTGGATTTGTAGAATATTTAATATATTGTTAATGGATTTTTAGAAGAAATTATGATAGACTTCAATGTGTAACAATGATTTATAAACAAAGGAGGAGAAAATGAAAAAAAGAAGTTTAATATTCGTTCTTGCTTTAATGTTAGTATTTGCTGCAGCAGCAGCTCCACAGAAGAAAGTTGACGCTAAGACAAAAAGCTGGTATGGAAAGTATTGGGAGTTAAGCAAAACAGCCAAGAAGGCTTGTAAGATCAAAGGCAACAAGATTATCTTAAAGGGCCACTGGGCAAATGCTGTTTCCAAAGCAGCGCTGGCAGATACAAAGACTAAGAAGATCAAGAAGACCTTCAAGCTTAATAGCAAAACCAAGTATTATATCAGCAAGACTTCCGATGCTAAGCTGAAAAAAGTATCCAAGAAGAAATTTAAAAAATGGCTTCATTCGGATGTAACCTATTGTTCTTTAAAGATCAGATATGGCAAAGTAGTTAAAGCTATTCTTGAGACCAACTAAATTTAGACATTGACTGAAATTGATCAGAATCTGATTGAGAAAAAGCTGCCTGAGAAGGCAGCTTTTTTATTGTTCATAATAATTTATTGAGGATGTCCAGTCCTCCTGCGGACTTTGTTTCTTTTCACAGAAAATTCCGTCATATTTTTCTAATACTGATAAGCGAGAGAGTTTATAATCAAAATAGAGAGTCTGATTGATCTGATGAAATGCCAGATTAGAGTCTGGCAGTCTGGCCGGAGCTTTCCTGAGAGAGGAGCTTTCCTGAAAGAGGAGCTTTCCTAAAATGAGGAGTTTTCCTTAAATGAGAAAGGATAAGCCGGCTGTAAAGGAGTTAGTATGAAGAGAATAAAGATTGAGCCGGAGGGACTCTATCATTGGGTACATACGGAAGACCTTGAGGAAGTGGACTGCATTCACTCCAGGGCAAACAGGACATTTATCCGGAAAATGCTGGATGGTCTTAAAGAAGAGATTCCTGAGCTGCAGGGCGTTAATCTGGTCTCGGTGGATTATTATAATCATGACTACCAGGAAAATGGGACGCCGACACTGACCAATCTTCTTCCCTTTTACCGGGTACAGCTTAATAAGCCTTTGGACAGTGAACACACTACAAGGATTACCGTGTGGCTGCCGGTTAAGTGGAATGCGCGCTTTATTGGCCTTGCCGGAACCGGGGCCAGCACAGACTGTGCCTGGCGGCAGGCTATAGGGACCAACATTTTGACCTGGCCGCTGGCGGTGAATAATGGGTTCGCCTGTGCTTCTACCGATGGGGGGCTTGGCGGGCCGGACAACTTCGAATGGGGCTTCTGCAAAGACGGCAGCCTGAATCGGGCACAGATTGACAGCTGGTGCCACAGGGCGACCCATGAGATGACGGTGATTGGTAAGCTGATCGTCCAGGGCCTTTATGATGAGATTCCGGAGAAATGTTATATGCACGGAACTTCCGGCGGCGGCAGACAAGCCATGGAGGAAGTTCAGCGGTATCCGGAGGATTATGACGGGGTCTGGGCAGACTCCCCGGCCATGGATTATAACCGGTTGAATTTCTCTGCCTTATGGGCGGCCATTGTGATGAATAATGAAGGTCATACCATTCCTCTGGTGAAATTTCAGACCGTCTACGACTGGATGCTGGGCCGCTATTCTAAAAACGGGGAATATATTGCGGGACTTAAACAGTCTTGGATTCCTAAAAAGGAGGAACTTTGCGGCCTGATTACTCCAGTTGGGGCTGTCACAGAAGAGGATTACCGGATTATGAGAAAGATCTGGGAGGGACCGGTATGTGCTGATGGCAGCAGAATGGGTTACGGTTTTGGCCCGGAGATCATCCAGTGGCCTTATGACAGTCATCCATACGGTTACCTGCAGTTCAATGAGGCAGGGGACCCCATCCTTATGGCTCCGGCAGAGCAGGCGATGCGATGGTATACGGGAGATCCCGACTGGGACTGGAAGACCTGCAGTTATGAGGATTTCGAAAAAATATATCATCGCGCTGAGCAGGAGTTCTCAGAGATCGCGGCTTACAATCCTGACCTTACTGCATTTGTGGAAAAAGGAGGGAAGCTGCTCATCACCCATGGAAGTGGTGATCCTGTGATTCCCTGGCGGATCTGTACAGAGTATTACCGGCAGGCGTTACAGTACTTTGAGGATGAGGAACAGATGAATGAGAGCGTTTGCCTTTTCCTGCAGCCGGGAGCCGGACACAGCACTTTGGGATGGGCCGGGCCGACAATCTGTAATTCCGTGGGAATGGCTGCTTTGATGGATTGGGTGGAAAATGGGAATGCCCCCAGGATAATTCTTACAGTAAAATATGATATTTATACGGACACGATTCGAGATCAGTTCGCGTCCCAGCGTTTCAATATGTGGATGCTTTGATCAGGCAGGCTGAGGGACAGAACCTATGGTATTTTAAAGAAGAATGTGGTATAATAAATCGATTAAAGCACTTGCAGTTAACCATATTTGATGAGACTGATCTAACCAGTAAGGGCAGCGAAAGAGGTGGCGCTGATGTTACAGTACCGGCTGGTCCAGAAGACCAGGGTTTTAGAAGGGATGAATTCCATACAGTTACTTCCTCGCGTGTGCAGGGAAAATGGTTTCAGCAAGCCTTTTCTCGTGTTTGATCAGGGCGTTTACAAAGCGGGTATCCCAGACAGGATTATGGCTATTCTTGCAGATGCCGGTATAGCCTATGAAGCCTATGACCGGGTCAGGCCGGATCCCACCTGCGACCTGGTGGATGAAGGGGCAGATCTGTGCAGACAGGCCGGCTGCGACTGTGTGATCGCCATTGGCGGCGGCAGCACCATGGATGCGGCAAAAGGCATGAATATCATGAGGGTCAATGACGGAAAGATTCTTGACTTTGTGGGCCATGAAGACAGGATGAAGCCTTCAGGCAGTCTGATCTGTATACCGACTACTTCGGGTACCGGCAGTGAGTTGTCCAATTGGATTGTGATTACGGATCTGGAAAAAGGGGACAAGCACCCCATCGACGTGAGGAATTCCATGTGTGAGATTGCCTTGCTGGATCCGGTCCTCACGGTGGGACTTCCTGCCCACATTACAGCTGAGACGGGGCTGGATGTCTTTTCCCATGCCTTTGAAGCCTACACTTCTACTGGAGCCAGTCCCATGACAGACCTGATTTGCGAGAAGGTCATGGAGGATGTGATCCGCTGGCTGCCGAAAGCAGTGGCTGACGGCAGTAATATGGAAGCCCGGGAAAAGATGATGGTGTGCGCATCCTACGGAGGTTTTCTCCTGGTGGACTCCCTTGTGCATATCGGACATTGCATCGCACATGAGATTGGGGCGAGGTTCCATATCCCCCACGGAGCAGCCTGTGCGTACGCTTTTCCAGAGATGGTCCGTCATATTGCCCGAGTGAGGACTGACAAGATTCGTTATGTAGGCGAGCTCTTTGGACTCTGCTTTCAGGCAGAGGAAGATCCGGCAGAGATTGCCCGAAGAACCATCGCAGCTTACAGGTTGTTCAGGGATCATCAGGTGGGCCTGCAGCCGATCAAAGAGTATCATCCGGACAAAAGCAAAGTTGACCTGGAAATGGCAGAACACATTTTCCGGGATCCCATTACAGCCATGACTCCTGAGAAGGTGACGGTGGAGGATATCTTTATTATGCTTTATCGTATTTTTACAGAGGGATAAGGATGATTTAATCTGGATTCAGAATGAAAATGAGAGAGCGACGTATTCCGGCGGGTGCAGTCTGAGGATTTATGATGACTGCACTGCCGGTTTTTTCAATATTCAGGGACTGATCAATTAGGGGCTTGCATGATTTGCTGTTCTTAAGGTAAAGTAGAAAAGAAGAAAAAAACCTAATTGTACGGAACAGGTGAGAAAACAATGAAAAGGCTGTTAAACAGTATTAGATTTAAAAGCATATTTGGGGTCGAGATGCTGCTTCTGATTTTTTTCCTGATCGTAAGCATTATCGGTTATCAGGGTTTTACTGATGCTCTGCTGGACCAATATTCGGATGATGCCTTCAGGACGGCCAAGGTGGCAGCCCTTAACCTGGAGCCAGACAGAATAAATGCCTATATACAGAGTGGCGGGAAGGATGAGGAGTACCAGAAGATCCTGAAGAATCTGGAAGGGGTGTGTAATGCCTCCGGATCCACCTTTGTCTATGTGATTAAACCGGACCAGTCAGACTATAAGCATGTTATGTTTATTTTTTCGACGGAGGGCTGGAATTATAATTATCAATTATATGATTTTGGCTATGTCAGAGAGACCACCAACGAAGAATACCAGGAAAAGTACCGCTCACTCTGTGAGGACGGCAGCAGCCAGGAACTGGTGGTTCGGGACATGGGATATATCGAGACAGACCCCCACATTACAGCCATGATTCCTCTGAGGGGGTCTGATCACCAGACCAAGGCCATCATGTGTGTGCAAAGACAGATGAATGGTATGACAGACGCCCGTCAGGGCTATATTCGCAAGCTGTCATTCGTGCTGCTTCTTCTGACAATGCTTGTGATTATCAGTGTGGGCCTTTTTTTGAACAAGCTGCTGCTGCAGCCCATCAAAAAGATTACCCAGGAGGCGGACCGTTTTGCCAATGAAAACAAGGCTGCTGATGTGAAACTGACTGAAACCATCAAAAGTAAGGATGAGATTGGCAGGCTGGCAGGCTCCATTGACCGGATGGAGGAGGAGATTGCCACCTATGTCAAGGATATTACCCAGATTACCGGGGAGAAGGAGCGTATTCTCACGGAGCTGTCTCTGGCCAGGCGGATTCAGGCAGATATGCTGCCCAGTGAATTTCCTGCTTTTCCTGACCGGAAGGAATTTGACATTTACGCCTCTATGAATCCGGCCCGGGAAGTGGGGGGAGATTTCTATGATTTCATCCTGATTGATGAGGATCATCTTTATCTTACCATTGCAGATGTTTCAGGCAAGGGTGTGCCGGCAGCCCTCTTTATGATGGCCTCTCAGATTATCCTGGCCAATATGGTTATGATGGGTTACTCTCCTGCCGAAGTATTAGAAAAGGCCAATGAGGCGATCTGTTCCACAAATAAAGAAGAGATGTTTGTGACAGTTTGGCTGGGAATCCTGGAGATTTCCACGGGAAAATTGACAGCGGCCAATGCCGGTCACGAATATCCGGCACTGATGCATGCCGGCGGCCGGTTTGAACTGCTTAAAGACAAGCATGGCCTGGTGATCGGCGGTATGGAAGGGGTAAAGTATAAAGAGTATGAGCTGGTACTTGAACCCGGTTCCAGGATTTTTGTCTACACTGACGGTGTACCCGAAGCGACAGATTCCGAGATGAAGATGTTTGGGACAGAACGAATGCTCGCGGCTTTGAATACGGACCATGAGGCCGGACCGGAGCAGCTCCTTGCCAATGTCCGGAAGTCCGTGGATGATTTTGTGAAAGAGGCGGAGCAGTTTGATGATTTGACCATGCTCTGTCTGGAGTATCGGGGCGCGCCTCAGGAGCCGTAGTCAGACAAAAGGGAGGAAGTGCCTAATAAAAAGACTTGTATCTGATTTCTGATTATGGTATAAATAAAAAGGCAAAAAAGGCAGAGACATCATTCAGAGGTGCATATGCCTTTTTGCCTTTTTTCGATATTTTGTAAAAGTTGTAGTGGTGACGATGTTTCTGCTTGCCAGCTGCACACACTAAAGGGAGGTTTATTTTTTTATGCTGGACAAAATAGCGCAAATCAATGATGTTATCAACGGGCTTGTTTGGGGTTGGCCGGCACTGATTCTGCTTGCCGTAGTCGGCGTTCTTATGACTACCCTCACTGGTTTCTTCCAGGTTACACACCTGAAGCACTGGTGGGTTAATACCATAGGCGCCATCTTTAAAGACAGGGAGATTACCAGCCATACAAAGGACAAGTCCATTTCACAGTTCCAGTCCCTCTGTACTGCCCTGGCAGCAACAGTGGGTACCGGTAATATCGTCGGTGTATCCGGCGCCATCATCACCGGCGGTCCTGGAGCCGTTTTCTGGATGTGGGTGATGGCCTTTTTCGGAATGATGACCAATTATTCCGAGAATGTTCTTGGTATCTTCTATCGGCGGAAGAACAGTGTCGGTGAGTGGAGC
>JBGUIF010000014.1:0-2489 GCA_045112755.1 Anaerobutyricum sp. | reverse complement strand
TCTCCTCAGCTCTCCAGATAACTGATCAGAGCCTCCATGGAGTTTTTGGCGTCATCGTATCCCCTTTGATATAAAGCCGTCAATTTTTCCCGATTTTTCTCCAGTCTTCCCACTTCTACTTTTTCGCTGGGCCGAATCACGAAAACACGTCCCGCCTCCTCTTCCTTATTCAGGTAATCAAGGGTCTCATTATAACGAATATGTCTGTCCTCATTGGCCTGAATGAAGGCTTTCTTTCCACGGTAGCGGAGCCGGATCAGCTTCATGGCGGGATTGGCTTCTTTCCGATAATCCATATCCCTGGTCAGAACCACAAGGTTTTTTTTGTTTCCGTCCTTTTCGGACTTTCTGATGGGAATACTGTCCGTCACACCGCCGTCCAGATAGAGTTTTCCGTGAATTCCAATGGTTCTCGACACCAAAGGCAGGGAGGCAGATGCTCTGACCATCCACATCTGTTTTCTGAGGTCTCTTACCCGAAGATACTCAGCCTGGCCTGTATCCACATTGGTCACCACTGCATAGAGCCTGCCCGGATACTTCAGATAAGCCTCATGATCAAAAGGTTCAAGAACATTCGGGATCTGTGAGTAGGCAAAATCCACCCCGAAGATATCTCCGGTCTTCAGAAGGCTCTGAATACTGCAGTAATTCGGGTCATCAAGATAATCCACATTGGCACGAAAAGCCCTGCCCCTCTGACCGGAGGCAAAACTGCAGGCATGACAGGCTCCCGCCGACACGCCATAAATACTGGAAAATGTTATTTTTTCATCCAGAAGGGCATCCAGAACACCTGCTGTATAGACTCCCCTCATGCCTCCGCCTTCCAGAATCAGACCAGCTTCATAATGCATAATACATAACACCTGCTTTCTTTCTATATTATAATCTGCTGCCGGCTTCCCGGGTGAATCGGCCTGCGGCCGGCAGACCGGGCAGCAGTCTGCTCGTATAAAGATTCACATTTTATATCCATTTCATAACAGCGCCTGGCCTCCGGGTCCACCAGCAGATTCCTGTCAGCATATCTCTGCAGGATGGGTACCGGGCAGGACTCCCGGATGGCAGACAGAAGTCTTCCTGCCCTCTTTCTGAATCCAAGGACACGGATATATGGGAAAAAACTGGCCTTATTTTTGAGGTCAGGCTTCCCTTCGCCCATCTGTAATACCAGATGAAGGAGGGCCCTTTTCAAGGATGTGTCGGTTCTCTGTCTGCTGTGGAGGATTTCGATCAGCCCCTCAAAGGACATACCCGGCCTGTGACAGTTTTTGATTCTGGCAGCCAGTTCTTCATCGAGGCCCAGAAATCCCTGCAGATCTGAATAGAGAATCTGATAGTCCAGAAATCCCATGAGATCTGCCCAGTCAACCCTATCTCCTGTGCGCCAGCGGTCAGCCAATTCTTTTGCCAGGTCTTCATCCAGCCCGGTCAGGGCCTGCAGATCTTTTGTCAGGGCCTTTCCCGGTTCTGTCAAGGCTTGACGTTTTCCTGCCGGGCTCCCGCTGTTTTCCTTGAGAAAACGGCGGATCCCGCTGGCAGATGGATAGGCCCGGTCCCAGTGGGTCTCATGATATCCCGCCCCCTGTCTGATCACCGTCATAGGCTCTATGGAGGATGATCTTCTGATCAAGGCCTTCAGATACTCAAGCCCAAGAATATGATTGGGGCCGCCAAACATTTCCCGAATCCTTTCAAGGTCATATTCCTCCAGGTCTTTCAGATAGGCAAGCAGGGCGTCCTCCCTTGATGCGGGGAAGCTCTTCCCCCCCCTGATCCCCTCTCTTAATTGGAGGCGGTAGTTTTCGGGCTCCTCTGCCAGAATCCTGGCGACGGGCAGGAGCTCCTCTGCCTCCATAAACTCAGTGCCAAAAGACAGCAGGTCCACCAGTCCCAGGGTATCCAGGATACTGACCCCTGCCGTGGCAAATTCCTCGGCACTCGCCGAAGCATAGACTGTGGGCAGTTCTATCACCAGGTCCGCTCCGCCGGCCAGAGCCATGCGGGTTCTGAGATATTTATCCACCATGGCCGGCTCTCCCCGCTGTACAAAATCGCCGCTCATGACCACGATCACGTAATCGGCCCCGCCCAGGCGTCTGGTCTGCTCAATCAGATACCTGTGGCCACGATGAAACGGATTAAATTCTGCTATGATCCCGGCGGTCCTGAATCTTTCTTCCATCGACGGTCCCCTCAATCTCTCTGCTGTGCAGGACATTTCGCATTTTCATGAAGACATCCCTAAGCCACATCAATCGTAATCGCCCCCAAAATTATTCATCGGATTCTTCCGGGCGAATCCACGCAAGATGCACACAATATCATTCAATATATAGGAGTAAGTGTAACATAACAGGCCTGATTCCGCAAGAATTACGCATATGCTTTCAAATAAAACCATTCTAAACTGTGAATGAAACCTGTGTTTGCTCCATTTTATGACAAAAAAAGAGCATCACAGACTCAATAAATCGCTTTTTCCC
>JBGUIF010000013.1:0-15894 GCA_045112755.1 Anaerobutyricum sp. | reverse complement strand
TATGAAGACAGTGGTTTCCAGAGAATCTACACTCCGATTGTGGAGGACATTGAGAATCTGGATAAAAGTGAGGGCGGTGACAATCTCAATCTGATATTTAAGATTATGAAGCGCGGTGAGAAGCTGACCAAAGCCATTGGAAACGGAGATCCCTCTGTTCTCTCTGATATGGGGCTTCGCTACGATCTTACCCTGCCCCTCAGCCGTTACTATGCCAATAACAGAGCCTCTCTTCCCACACCCTTTAAAGTGATTCAGATGGACCGGGTTTATCGGGCAGAGCGCCCTCAGAAGGGCAGGATGAGAGAGTTCACCCAGTGCGATATTGATATTCTGGGATCGGATTCCCCAAACTGTGAGATCGAGCTGATTCACACCACTGCCAAAGCCCTGCTGGCCATTGGTATTGACCATTTTAAGGTCAAAGTAAATGACAGACGTATCCTTCGCTCTGTGCTGAGTTCCGTCGGTTTTGCGGAAGATGATCTGGACAGCGTATGCATCTCATTTGATAAGCTGGGAAAGATCGGACCGGAAGGCGTGAAGAGTGAGCTGGAAAGTAAAGGTTTTGACGACCGACTGATTGGCCGTTTTATGGAGCTGATTGCCCACGGGCCCTTCAGTCTGGATTATGTGAAGAGTCTGGTGACAGACGCCGGTCATGTGGATGGATTATCAAGAATAATCGAAGTGTCCAGGCGGCTGGCTGACGGAAGGTATGAGATTGAATATGATATGACTCTCGTCAGAGGCCAGGGTTATTATACAGGAACAGTATTTGAGATAGAGTCCCTCGACTTTAACAGTTCCATAGCCGGGGGAGGAAGATATGATAATCTGATTGGAAAGTTTCTGAAGGATGATATCCCGGCAGTGGGCTTTTCCATTGGATTTGAGCGGATTTTCAGTATTTTATCCGACCGTGGCAGTAACATTGCTGACCTTAAGAAAAAGATTGTCATCCTTTATGATGAGGACGAGATTGAGCAGGCTGTCTGCCGGGCTGAGTCCTTGAGGGACAAGTATAAAGTCAGTCTTTTCATCAGACCAAAGAAGATGGGTAAGTTCCTGAATAAGCTTGAGACCCAGGGATATGATGGGTTCCAGGTTTTGGGAAAGGATGAGGAAGTACGGTTTTTTGCAGTCGAAGATCGATAAACCTGCATGAAAGGCCAGGTGCTTTGATCGCATAGTAGATTTTTCTACGCTTTTATGATATAGTTAGGCTTAATAGATATGGTGTTCTGGAATTGAATTTGACCTGCATTTGTGAAGCATTTGAGAGGGAATGCCAGCTGACAAGTCCATTGCCCCATTCATTTTAAGGGGCAGGAATATTTGCCGGAATTACACGACAGGCAATTCGGATGAAAGGATATAATATGAACGGAAGCATACAGGTATACTATGGAAGCGGCCGCGGAAAAACAACTGCGTCACTGGGCCTTGGAATCAGGGCTGCCGGAATCGGGAAAAGAGTGATCATGGTACAGTTTCTTAAGGAGAAGCATTCCAACACATTGGAACTCCTGAAAAAACTGGAGCCAGAATTGAAGATCTTTCGATTTGAGAAGGCTTCTGAGAACTATGAGAAACTCAGCAGCAGGGAGCAGGAAGAACAGAAGGTAAATATTCGAAATGCATTAAACTACGCGAAAAAGGTCATGGATACCGGCCAGTGCGATCTTTTGATACTCGACGATATCTTTGGACTGGTCGATCATCAGATTATGGACGTCGAAGAACTGATCAGGATGTTGAATATGAAACGTGCTTCCATGAGTCTGATTCTCACTGGCAGGAATCTTCCCGAAGAGATCATCGGGAAGGCTGATTGTATATATAAGATTACAACAGAAAAAGAACAACCTTTTGACATGATTCTGAGAAAATAGATTCAGGAAACACAAAAGACAGGGAACTAAAAGAAAGGGTGAATATTATGGCGATTTTTACAGGTGCCGGCGTTGCCATTGCAACTCCATTTGATGAGAACTATAAAGTGGACTATGATAAGTTCGGAGAACTTATTGATTTCCAGGTAGAGAACGGATCAGATGCAATTATCGTCTGCGGGACTACCGGTGAGGCTTCCACACTGAACCATCCGGAGCATATCAATGTGATCAAGTACTGTGTGGACCGTGTCAATAAGAGACTTCCTGTCATCGCAGGAACCGGATCCAATGATACCCACACGGCAGTTTATCTGACAACAGCTGCTGAGGAGGCTGGCGCTGACGGAGCTCTCCTGGTAACACCCTACTATAACAAGGCTACCCAGAAGGGTCTGATTGAGCACTATACTCATATTGCCAGCAAGACAGATCTTCCGATCATTCTTTATAATGTTCCCAGCCGTACCGGCTGCAAGCTGGAGTCGAAAACCATTGCCAGTCTTGTAAAGGATGTGGATAATATTGTTGCTGTAAAGGAAGCCACCGGAGATATTACTTTTGCCGCCCAGATTATGTATGATACTCAGGGTGACATCGATCTCTACTCCGGCAATGATGATATGATTGTGCCGATTCTCTCTCTGGGAGGCAAGGGTGTGATCTCAGTTCTTTCCAATATAGCACCCAAGGCAGCCCACGATATCTGTGCCGAGTTTTTCGCCGGAAATGTGGAGAAGAGCCGAGACCTTCAGATTTATTATCATGAACTGATCAAGGCCCTCTTCTGTGAGGTTAATCCGATTCCGGTCAAGAAAGGTCTCGAGTTGTTAGGTCTGTGCGGGCCTCACCTCAGACGCCCTCTGACAGAGATGGAGCCGGAGCACACAGAGAGACTGAAGAAGGCTATGATCGAGACAGGTATCCTGAAATAGTACCCTGATTTAATGATAGTAAAGACTACGGCGGGAGGTTATTCAGATGATTAACGTATTATTATATGGCTGTAATGGACATATGGGGCATGTGATTGCTGACCTGATTGCAGGCATGAACGGTATTCAGATTGCAGCTGGTGTGGATCCTTTTGGTGATGATCAGGCGGCTTTCCCTGTTTTCCGTTCCCTCGATGACTGCGATGTAAAGGCGGATGTCATCATTGATTTTTCCTCGGCTTCAGCTGTAGACAGTGTCCTGGATTATGCATGCAGCAGACAGGTACCCCTGGTGGAGTGTACCACCGGCCTGAGTGAAGATCAGATCGCGCACCTTGAGAAGTGCAGTGAGTCTGTGGCGATTCTTCGATCTGCCAATATGTCGCTGGGCATCAATACACTGATGAAGCTTCTGAAGACAGCAGCAAGGATTCTGGGTGATGCTGGATTTGATATTGATATTGTGGAGAAGCATCATAGAAGAAAGCTGGACGCTCCTTCAGGGACGGCCCTGGCCCTCGCTGATTCCATTAATGAAGCTTCTGATCAGCGTTATGAATATGTTTTTGACCGCAGCCAGAGAAGGGAGCAGCGGCCTGCAGACGAGATTGGTATCTCTGCTGTCCGCGGTGGAACCATCGTGGGTGTTCATGATGTCATTTTCGCAGGGACAGATGAAGTGGTTGAGATCAGCCACACAGCTTACTCCCGTGCTATCTTTGGAAAAGGAGCCATAGAGGCTGCTAAGTTCCTCACCGGTAAACCGGCAGGACTCTACGACATGAGTCATGTTATCGATCAAAAATAAAATTATAAATTGAGTTGAAATAAAAGAATGAGAGATCTGCGGATCTCTCATTTTTATGAAATAGTATTCCGTTTTTTATGAGATGGTATTTTATAAAAGTAATTCCATAAAGGAAGGAGACCTATGAAAGTAGTCATTCAAAGAGTAGCAAGAGCCAGTGTGTCGGTGGAAGGGCAGATTACAGGGCAGATCGGCAGAGGACTTCTGATACTTTTGGGTGTTGCCCAGGAGGATACAGAGGAAGACCTGCATAAAATCCTGAAAAAGGCAATCAGTCTCCGGATTTTTGATGATGATCAGGGTAAGACCAACCTCTCGCTGGAGGATGTTGATGGTGAGCTGCTGGTGGTATCCCAGTTCACTCTTCTGGCTGACTGTAAAAAAGGCAGGCGGCCCAGCTTCTTTAAGGCGGGTGATCCCAAAAAGGCGGAGCAAATGTATGAAACCTTTATCCGTGAGAGCCGCAGGAAGGTCAGAAAGGTACAGCACGGTGTCTTTGGCGCAGTCATGCAGGTTGACCTCTGCAATGACGGCCCGTTTACAATTCTTCTGGACAGCAGAGATCTGTAATGATTTTGGAGAAGAATTCATGTGGAGGTCAGTGTAATATACAGATTCTTAAGCAGACTCTGAACCATTATGAATAATCCAATGAAAAAACTTGCAATCAATACAGCTCATACTATATAATAGTCATGGCGAAAAAAAGTGGATACCTCCCTGAGGAAAGGAGTTTATATCATGGATAGAATTAAGATGACAACACCCCTTGTCGAGATGGACGGAGACGAGATGACCAGGATACTCTGGCAGATGATTAAGGACCAGCTTCTGCTTCCTTTCATCGATCTTAAGACAGAGTACTATGATCTCGGACTGAAGTACAGGGACGAGACAGGGGATCAGGTCACCATAGATTCTGCATTGGCGGCAAAGAAATATGGCGTTGCAGTAAAATGTGCCACCATCACACCCAATGCTGCCCGGGTGGAGGAGTATGATCTGAAGGAAATGTATAGAAGTCCCAATGGCACTATTCGTGCCATTCTGGACGGGACAGTATTCCGGGCGCCCATCGTTGTGAAAGGGATTGAACCTACAGTCAGAACCTGGAAGAAGCCCATCACCATCGCCAGACATGCCTACGGTGATGTTTATAAGGCATCGGAGATGAAGATTCCAGGTCCGGGAAAGGCAGAGATCGTATTTACCGCTGAGGATGGAAGCCAGACCAGAGAGCTGATTCATGAATTTGACGGCCCCGGTATCGTGCAGGGGATGCATAACCTGTTCTCCTCCATCGAAAGTTTTGCCCGTTCCTGTTTTAACTATGCACTGGAGACCGGCCAGGACCTTTGGTTCTCCTCCAAGGACACCATTTCCAAAAAATATGACCATAGCTTCAAGGATATTTTCCAGGATATCTTTGACGCAGAATATAAAGAAAAGTTTGACCAGGCAGGAATAGAATATTTTTACACCTTGATCGATGATGCGGTTGCCCGTGTAATCAGATCTGAAGGCGGATATATCTGGGCCTGCAAAAATTATGACGGCGATGTGATGAGCGACATGGTTGCCACCGCCTTTGGTTCCCTGGCCATGATGACATCTGTACTGGTGGCTCCTGACGGGACCACAGAGTACGAGGCGGCCCACGGTACGGTTCAGAGACACTATTATAAGCACCTGAAGGGAGAGGAGACCTCCACCAATTCAGTGGCCACGATTTTTGCCTGGACAGGCGCCCTCAGAAAGAGAGGCAGGCTGGACGGCATTGACGCCCTCGTTGACTTTGCGGACAAACTGGAAAAGGCCACTATTGACACTATTGAGTCCGGAACTATGACCAAGGACCTGGCTCTGATCACAAAACTGGAGAAAGTCAATGCAGTCAACAGCGAAGACTTTATTAAGGCTGTCCGTGCTAATCTGGAAGCAGTATTATAAATAGGATCTTTTAAACCATGGTATCCTGGAGGCAGGCTGCTGTGGTTTTCCTATGCAGTCCCCCCTAGTCAAAGGAAGATTTATTCGGAAGCGGCCTGAAAGGAAAATGTCTGATATAAAGATGTTTACGCCGGCTGCAGAAAAGCTTTACAATTTTTAATAAACAGGATAATATTTGATAAATCAGTATTCAATCGTAATCTGATGAGAATCCCCGTGCCGGCTGTCCGCAGCCCTGGTTTGAAAAGAGGTTTTAATTTATGGAGTTTCGTCCGATCAAGGCGAAAGATAAGGATATTTTTGATAAATATCTGAGTCAGATTGACTCGCGCAGCTGTGACATGTGTTTTGCCACACTATTTTTATGGAGACACTTTTACAATCTGGAATACACGATCCTTCACGATATGCTGGTGATGAGAAGCCGCGATGTTCTGACTTCCTTCTGTTATCCCATTGGAAACGGAGATCCCGTTCCTGTGATTGAGGAGCTTCGGGCCTACGCTGCAAAGCATCAGAGGAAGTTGATTCTGAACAACGTCTACAAGGAACACGAAGAGCTTTTAATCCAGCATTTTCCAGGGGTTTTTCAGATTAATTATGACAGAGATATCGCCGATTATATCTATGACTGCGAGAAACTGCAGAAGATGAGCGGCAGAAAATATCATGGAAAAAAGAATCATATCAACAAGTTTAAACGGATCTATGAAGACTGGTCCTATGAGCCCGTCACCCAGGAGAATCTGGCGGAATGCCTGAAGATGCTTCACGAGTGGAAGGAGCTTTATGTGGAAAGGGACAATCTGGAGAAGAATACAGAAGTAGTTGTCTCGGAGAACTACTTAAAGCACAGGGACTTTTTAGGGCAGAAGGCAGGTCTGCTCCGGGTTGACGACCGGGTGGTGGCCTTTTCCGTGGGAGAGAAGATTAACTCAGACACCTTTGTGGTCCATGTGGAGAAGGCTTACGGGGACATGCCCGGGGTCTATCCCATGATCTGTCAGCAGTTCCTCCTCCATGAGGCGGGAGACTGCACCTATGTAAACCGGGAGGATGATGTGGGCGATGAAGGCCTGAGGAAGTCCAAAATGTCCTACCATCCCCTTTACCTGCTGGAAAAAGCCTACGCCGTGGAACTTTGACCAGCGGGACCCCAAATACGATTACGAGGAGGTTTCAATGAAACATTTAATTGATCCTATGGATCTGTCAGTTCAGGAGATTGACCATCTGCTTGCTTTGGCAGATGACATCATTCTCCATAAAGAAAAGTATCAGGAAGTATGCAAACATAAGAAGCTGGCAACATTGTTTTTTGAACCTAGCACAAGAACCAGGCTGAGCTTTGAGGCAGCTATGCTGGAACTGGGTGGAAGCATACTGGGCTTCTCATCGGCAGATTCCTCATCTGCCACGAAGGGTGAGAGCGTATCAGATACAGTCCGCGTGGTATCCGGATACGCCGATATTATTGCCATGAGACACCCTAAAGAGGGAGCTCCCTTTGCAGCGTCAAGAAAACTGGAAATTCCTCTCATCAATGCGGGCGACGGCGGACATAACCACCCTACGCAGACCCTCACAGACCTTTTGACCATCCACCGGGAAAAGGGCAGCCTCAAGGGCTTTACCATCGGCATGTGCGGCGACCTCAAGTTCGGCCGGACAGTTCATTCTCTCATCAAGGCTCTCAGCCGCTATGAGGATATACATTTTGTAATGATTTCTCCCGAGGAGCTCCGGCTTCCGGACTATATCATAAAGGATGTTTTTGAAAAGAAACAGATCTCCTACCGCGAGGCATCCACCATGGAAGAGGTAATGCCGGAACTTGATATCCTCTACATGACCCGTGTCCAGAAGGAACGGTTCTTCAATGAAGCTGACTATATCCGACTCAAAGACAGCTTTATTCTCGATGAAAGAAAGCTTGCCACAGCCAAGAAGGACCTTTGCATCATGCATCCGCTGCCGAGGGTGAATGAGATTTCCACCAAGGTGGATGACGATTCGAGAGCATGCTATTTCAAGCAGGCTCTCTATGGAAAATATATACGTATGGCCTTGATCATGACATTACTGGGGGTGAGCGTAGATGAAGATTGACAGTATCAAAAACGGAATTGTACTCGACCATATTAAGGCGGGAAAAAGTATGCAGATCTACCGGGACCTGGGCCTTGATGACCTGGACTGCAGTGTAGCTATCATAAAAAATGTTCCCAGCAATAAGATGGGAAAGAAAGACATTTTAAAGATTGCAGATACCATGGACCTGAACCTGGATGTGCTGGGCTACATTGATCCGGACATCACCGTCTGCTACATAAAAGACAGCAAGATTGTGGAGAAAAAGCACCTGGCTCTTCCTGAAAAGATCGTCAATATTGTGCGCTGCAGGAATCCCAGATGCATCACTTCGGTGGAGGACAGCCTGGATCATATTTTCAAGCTGACAGACCGGGAGAATCGGATTTACCGATGCGCCTACTGTGAATCCCGTAAAAGCAAGTATGACTAAAGGAATGCAGGCAGCGATAAACAGAGATCAGTATTCAACAAGTATTGTATTTCAAATCATTTTTGACATTTTTCATAGAGATGGATATCGGGCGAAGGCCTGATATCCATTTCTTGCAAAGTGGCCTGTTTTGGTGTACAATTATTTTTATTTATAATACGGAGAGAAGAAAACAAATCAGAGAGACAGTTATCTTGGAAAAGTGGTGATTGGCATGGATGCTCTTAAACAGAATGTAATCAGGACCCAAAGAGAGATCAGTCATCCCGAGGATTTCACCGATCCCCAGGTACTATATGACAAATTGATCAAGACGATTCGTGATTATCATCCTTCGACAGACATCAGCATGATTGAGAAGGCTTACAGGCTGGCGGATGAAGCCCATAAGGACCAGAAGAGAAAGTCCGGGGAACCCTATATCATTCATCCTCTGTGTGTGGCCATTATCCTGGCTGAGCTGGAGCTGGACAAGGAGACGATTGTGGCAGGGATTCTCCATGATGTGGTGGAGGATACCCTTTACACAGAAGAGGATATCACAAGGGAATTTAACGAAGAGGTCGCTCAGCTTGTCGAAGGTGTGACAAAACTGGGCCAGCTTTCCTATGCCCATGACAAGATGGATGTGCAGGCAGAGAACTTAAGAAAGATGTTCCTGGCCATGGCCAAGGACATCCGGGTGATTCTGATCAAACTGGCAGACCGTCTGCACAATATGAGGACTCTCCAGTACATGAATCCTGTTAAGCAGAAAGAGAAAGCCAGGGAAACCATGGATATTTATGCCCCGATTGCCAATCGTCTGGGTATATCCAAGATTAAGATTGAACTGGATGACCTGGCTCTTAAGTACCTGGAGCCAGAGGTCTATGAAGAACTTTCACTGCAGTTGGAAGAAAATATGGCCAACCGCCACGAATTTATTGTTTCAGTGATCGAAGAAGTGAGAAAGCACATCGAGGAAGCAGATATTAAAGCTGAGATCGACGGCAGGATCAAGCACCTTTTCAGCATTTATAAAAAGATGCGGAATCAGAATAAGACACTGGATCAGATTTATGATATCTTTGCAGTCCGGATCAAGGTGGAATCTGTAAAAGACTGCTATGCAGCCCTGGGTGTCATCCACGAGATGTATAAGCCGATTCCCGGTCGTTTCAAGGATTACATCGCTATGCCCAAGGAAAACATGTACCAGTCTCTTCACACCACCCTGATCGGGTCTTCAGGAACTCCTTTTGAGATCCAGATCCGGACTTTTGAGATGCACAGGACTGCCGAGTATGGTATCGCTGCCCACTGGAAATATAAAGAGGGCGGCGGTGAGATGAATAAGGAAGAAGAGAAGCTTTCCTGGCTGCGGCAGATTCTGGAGTGGCAGCAGGATACTTCTGACAACAAGGAGTTCCTCAGTATCCTGAAGACAGAGCTTGACCTGTTTGCGGAAAAAGTCTACTGCTTTACGCCCCAGGGCGATGTCAAAACTTTGCCCTATGGGTCGACGCCCATAGATTTCGCCTACCTGATCCACACTGCCGTGGGCAACAGGATGGTGGGCGCCAGGGTCAACGGCAGACAGGTACCCATTGATTATCAGCTGCAGACGGGAGACCGGGTGGCCATTATCACCTCCCAGAACTCCAAAGGTCCGAGCCGGGACTGGCTGTCCATCGTGCGCAGTTCCCAGGCCAGACAGAAGATCAATCAGTGGTTCAAGTCTCAGTTTAAAGAAGAAAATATCTCCAAAGGAAAGGAAATGATTGAGCGCTATGCCAAGTCCAAGGGCCTCAATCTTACCTTATATAATAAACCGGAATATCAGAAGAAATGTATGACCAAATATGGTCTCAAAACCTGGGATTCTGTACTGGCAGCTGTGGGCCACGGCGGCCTTAAAGAGGGCCAGGTGGTCAATAAGCTGAAGGAAGAGTATGAGAAGGACCATGCGGCCAAGATGACCGATGAGGACATCCTCAAGGAAAATGTGGCCAAGAATACTCTTAAAAGGCCTGAGCGGAGCCGGAATACTTCCGGTATCACTGTCCGGGGAATCCACGATGTATCGGTTCGATTCTCCAAGTGCTGCAGTCCGGTGCCCGGAGACGAGATTATCGGATTTATCACCCGGGGACGAGGTATTTCAATCCATAGAACAGACTGTGTCAATATCGTCAATATGCCGGAAACTGACCGATATCGGTTGATTGATGCAGAGTGGGAACCGGAAGCGTCCGATGGCAACGGAGAGATGTACATGACAGAAATCTGTCTCTACTGCCACAACCGGACCGGCATCCTCCTGGACATTTCCAAGGTTTTTATGGAGTTGAATATTGACATCAAATCACTGGCAACAAGAACCAGTAAACAGGGCCTTGCCACCATCATCATCTCATTTGAGATCCGGGGCAAAGATGACCTGAACCACATTATTATGAAGCTTAAGAATATCGAGAGTGTAATCGGCGTTGAGAGAAGCATTGGATGACAGGCTGCACTGATCCAGGATGAATGTTTTTCATAAAGGCAGACTTTCAATCAATGCCCTATGAATAGCCGGAGTAATTCCGGCAGGATGAGGAGGATTCGATTATGGGAACATTAAAGGTGGCCTGCGCTCAGCTTGGCCCGATTGATACCAACACCTATGTTCTGATGGATGAAGAGATAAAAGAAGCCGTCATTATCGACCCTGCGGGAAGTGCAGAAGAACTGGCCGCTTACCTGGAGGAGGGTGGATATACTCTTGACGGAGTCCTGCTGACCCATGGCCATCATGACCATATTGGCGGTCTGGAGGGCCTGAGAGAGCATTATGACCGGTGGAGTCTCCGGGTTTATGCTGCCAAGCCTGAACAGGAAGTCCTGATGGTGGCAGACTACAATTTAAGTACCATGTTTGGCAAAGGCTACACGACCCACGCCAATATGATGCTCAGGGACAAGGAGGTTTTTGAAGTGACTTCCGCCCATAAATGCCAGATCATCTACACACCTGGCCATACCCTGGGCAGCTGCTGCTATTATTTCGAGAAGGAAGGATGGCTCTTCTCCGGGGATACCCTCTTTGCAGGAAGCATCGGCAGGTCTGATTTTCCGACAGGTAACGGGAACCAGCTGATTCGATCCCTCAATGATATCGTCATGAAGCTTCCCGATGAGACGATTGTATTTCCGGGCCATGGTCCCCAGACGACCATAGGTCATGAGAGAAAGACCAATCCTTTTGTGGAGCGTTAAGACTACATGCTCTACCTGATACAGAATGACAGACAATATGACTATGACGTAAGAGCCATTGCGCTGGCTTTTTTTGAGAGGGAGAAGATCCAGGAGACCACTGATCAGGAGCTGCCGGAAGATCTGGGAGAGAACAGGCTCTGCCGGTTGGACTTCCTGGAAGAGGAGATCCAGGGCCTGATGACTGATGCTGCCGGAAGAACTGTAACAGAACGGGTTTGTTGTGACTACAATGACCACAAGAACTGCCGCAATGACGTCAGCCGTTTCCTCTATCGGCTCTTTTCCTCTTACACGAGACGCAGCCTGCCCTGGGGCATGCTGACCGGGATTCGACCCACAAAGATTATCATGGGATGGATGGAGGAGGATCAGAATCCTAATTCCCTGGAACAGCGATTCATGGATACTTACCTGACAGACCGGCAGAAGGCCCGCCTGTGCAGGACGGTGGCCTTTCACGAGAAAGAGATCCTGGAAAGTCATCCCTTTGAGGAGGAGTACAGCCTTTATGTAGGCATACCCTTCTGTCCCACCACCTGCCTTTACTGTTCCTTTACCTCTTTTCCGGTCAGCCGTTTCGGAGATCGGATGACTGACTATCTGTCAGCACTGGAAAAAGAGATCAGTTACACAGCCAGGGCTTGTGCAGGCAGGAAGATGAGTACGATTTATGTGGGTGGAGGCACCCCCACTGCTCTGGATGAAAGTTCTTTATCCAGACTCATGGAGATCCTTCACCGTAACTTTCCTTTAGACCAGGTGCCGGAGTTTACCGTGGAGGCCGGGAGGCCTGACAGCGTGACCAGAGAAAAACTGCGGCTGCTGAAGGATGCAGGGGTCAGCAGGATTTCCATTAACCCCCAGACCATGCATGATGAGACACTGAGGCTGATCGGAAGAAATCACACGGTCGCCCAGACCATCGAAGCATTTTCCATGGCCAGGGAAGAAGGTTTTGACAATATTAATATGGATATGATCACGGGACTTCCCGGCGAGGAGATTGAGCATGTGTACAGCACGCTTCAACAGATCCGTCAACTGGAGCCGGAGAGTCTGACTGTCCATTCCCTCGCCATTAAACGGGCAGCAAACCTGAATATTGAGATGGAAAGGTACAGGTCCCTGGTCAAGGGCAGCACCAATGATATGCTGCGGCTGGTGGACCGGTGCTCAAGGGAGATGGGCATGAGCCCCTACTACATGTACCGCCAGAAAAATATTCCCGGCAACCTGGAAAATATCGGCTACAGTCTTCCAGGCAGGGAATGCCTCTACAATATTCTCATTATGGAAGAAAAGCAGGATATCATAGCCTGCGGAGCAGGGGCGACGACCAAATACGTCTTTCCCCGGGAGAACCGGATTGAACGTACGGAGAGCGTCAAGAATCTGGACCACTATATCTTCAGAATTGATGAAATGATTGACCGGAAAAGGAAATATCTGGATGCGGATAATCCGGTCAGATTTTAGAAGGAGAAAATAAATATGGCAAAGGACAATCGGGTCCATGACCTGGAAACGTCTCTGCAGGATTCCCTGGGAGAACAGCTTCTTCATGGGATGATTGTGAGCAATCTGGCGGTTATGCTGGCGAGAGAGCTGGGACTGCCGGAGGAAGAATGTCATGAGCTGTCGATTGCCGGTATGGTGCACGACATTGGAAAGCTTCGCCTGAGATCTTATGTATATGATGAGAAGGAGGCGACGCTGGATATAGACGAACTGAGATATGTAAGAATGCATTCCTCTCTGGGTTATGTTATCCTGAAAGAGCAGGGTTTTTCTGAGTATGTGCAGACGGCAGTCCTCTATCATCATGAGAATGTGGATGGCAGCGGTTATCCCAATAATCTAAAGGGAGACGAGATTCCCATGAACGCCAAGATTCTCAGGGTCTGCGATGCCTTTGGCGCTCTGATTTCAAACAGGCCGGTCCGAAGTGCATTTGATATAGAGACGGCAATCACAATCATGGTTGACGAAGTGAAGTATTTTGATATGAAGGTATTTCTTGCCTTCCAGAAACTGACCCAGTCCGAAGAGATGAAAACGATGCTTAATCGGCTGGGAATCAAATGATCGGCTCTTTTGCCCCTCTGGAGATGAGGCAGGCTGTCCGTTCATAAAGAAAGCAGAATGATAATAAATTTTACGTGCAGAAATGTGATTCAATTCTGCACGTAAAACTATGTATAAAATCATAAGAGACTATTTGAAAATGACATAGGAGGAAGAGAAATGGCTGAATCAATGAAAGGCCTGAAAAGAACGCATCGCTGTACAGAAGTATCCAGAGAACTGATTGGACAGACTGTGACAGTGATGGGATGGGTACAGAAGAGGAGAAATCTTGGAGGAATGCTTTTTGTGGATCTTCGCGACCGCAGCGGTATCCTTCAGCTCTATTTTGATGAGGAGACCATCGGTAAAGAAGGATTTGAAAAAGCGGCTACTCTCAGAGCGGAATTCGTGGTGGCAGCCACGGGAGTCGTAGAAAAGAGAAGCTCTGAGATTAATGAAAGTCTGAAAACAGGCGACATCGAGATCCGAGTAAAAGACCTGAGGATTCTCTCTGAGTCAGAGACACCTCCCTTCCCCATCAGCCCTGATATCACTGTCAAAGATGATCTTCGCCTGAAATATCGCTTCCTCGATCTCAGAAGACCCAATATCCAGAGAAATCTGATTTTGAGAAGCCAGGTTGCCATGCTTACCAGACAATTCCTGGCGGGGGAAGGATTCCTGGAAATCGAGACCCCTATGCTGACCAGAAGCACACCTGAGGGAGCCAGAGACTACCTGGTACCCAGCCGCGTACACCCGGGCAATTTCTATGCTCTGCCTCAATCTCCCCAGCTTTTTAAGCAGCTTCTTATGTGTTCCGGTTATGACCGCTACTTCCAGCTGGCCAAATGTTTTCGTGATGAGGACCTGAGGGCGGACCGGCAGCCGGAATTTACCCAGATTGACATGGAGCTTTCTTTCGTGGATGTGGACGATGTCATTGATGTCAATGAGAGACTCCTGGCCTTCTTATTTAAAAAATGTCTGGACGTGGATGTACAACTGCCCATCCGGCGGATGACCTGGCAGGACGCCATGGACCATTATGGATCTGACAAACCTGACCTTCGTTTTGACATGCAGATTCAGGACCTCAGTGATCTGGTAAAGGACTGCGGTTTCGGCGTATTCACCGGAGCTCTTGAAAATGGCGGCGTTGTCCGGGCACTCTGTGCCAAAGGTATGGGCGATCTGTCAGCCAAGAAGATGAAAAAAGTCGAGAAGCACGCCAAGGACTATGGAGCAAAAGGCCTGGCTTACATTCAGCTCAAATCAGATGGATCAGTAAAATGTCCTTTCGCCAAGTTTGTTTCTGAGGAGAAACTCCAGGAAATCGTCACAGCCGTGGGCGGACAGAAGGGCGATCTGATTGTTTTCGCCGCTGACCAGTTCAAAGTGGTATGTGATGTCCTCGGAGCCCTTCGTCTTCAGTTCGCAGAAGAGCTGGGCCTTCTGGACAAGTCAAAGTACTGCTTCGTATGGATTACCGAATTTCCACTGCTGGAGTGGTCCGAGGAGGAAGAGCGTTACACAGCGATGCACCATCCCTTCACCATGCCCATGGAAGAGGACCTGGCACTTATCGATACCGAACCTGGTAAAGTGAGGGCCAAAGCCTATGATATCGTTCTCAACGGAACAGAGCTGGGCGGCGGCAGTGTCCGAATCCACCAGAATGATGTTCAGGAGAAAATGTTTGCCGCTCTCGGTATACCCGCCGATGAGGCCCAGGACAAATTCGGTTTTCTGCTTACAGCCTTCAAGTACGGCGTTCCACCCCATGCAGGCCTGGCCTACGGTCTGGACCGCCTGATTATGCTCATGGCCCAGGAGGACAGTATCCGGGATGTCATCGCATTTCCTAAGATTAAGGATGCTTCCTGCCTGCTGACAGATGCTCCCAACCAGGTGGATCAGAAGCAGTTGGAAGAATTGTGCCTGAAGATTGAGATTCCGGAGAAGGAGTAAGACGAAATCAGAAAGGATAAGTCTGAATAAGACTGAATTAAGAAAGAATTAGTCTTAACAAGAAAGAATACATTTGTATAAGACTGAATAAGAAAAAACCGGATCATCATTCTGGTTTTATAGAACATGGTTATGAATTTCCCCTGTCATTGATTCGCTGCAGTCTGTCTGCCCGGACAGATAATACCTCTTTAGGCCATAGTCCGGAAAAGCTGCCGACGGTATATGTGACAGGGGATTTTTGAGGCATAAAAAAAGACAAAAAAAGATGATTTTTGTGCTTGACTTTGTTTTTCTTCTGTGATAGATTATAGAAGTTCGCAAACGGAGCGGAACAAAATCGCAGGAAAAGCGAACAAAACAGCAGCTTGACAACTGAATAACAAAACAACCTCGAACGTTCAATTCAATGAGCAGAGACTCAGGTCTCTGAAAAACATTCGGGCCTGCTGACAGAGTGATGTCAGGGCAGCGGGTCCATGGAACGAACGAAAGTTT
>JBGUIF010000012.1:0-6104 GCA_045112755.1 Anaerobutyricum sp. | reverse complement strand
TATCCTGGACAGTGTGAATCGCTCCGTGGCAACCTATGCCAAGGAGGATGGCGTGCTGATCCGTGTCACCGCTTCGGGAAAGACCCGGGAAGAAGCCCTGATGACCATGAAGCCCACTGTGACGAAAATTGCGGAGATCCTCGGACAGAAGATTGCCTGGGTCAGGGAAGAGGTGTAGAGGAGCTGTCCTGCAGCTGCAGGATTGCTTGACGGTTTTTTTCGTGTTCTGTAACAATGTTCTATTACAACAGAAAAGCTCTGCCTGATGAAGGAGACTGTAAATACAGTCCTTCCTCTGCAAGGCAGAGCTTTTTTTATGGATTTTATTAATTGGATATCTCTCCTGGAATACCCTGAACAGAATCATTTTTATTCTAAAGATACCTTGACAGGAAGAGGATTATTTGACATAATGACTTCGTTTACAAATACTAAACAAAAAGTTTATTACAGCGGGCCCAAAGCCCTGCTTTGGAGGCAAGGAAGGGAGGCAAAGGCTGCGCCAAGCAGCCGACAGGATGAATATAGGACAGAAGCTGAGGGATTTGAGGAAGAAACAGGGCCTTACTCAGGAAGAACTGGCAGACCGGTCGGAACTTAGCAAAGGCTTTATCTCACAGCTGGAGCGGGATATGACTTCTCCCTCCATCGCCAGTCTGGAAGACATTCTTCAGTGCCTGGGAACCAGTCTCAGCGAGTTTTTCCAGGAAGAAAAAGAAGAAGAACAGATCGTTTTTTCAGAGGAAGATTATTTTGTCAAGGAGGACCTTCAGGATCGGAACCAGATTCGCTGGATTATTCCCAATGCTCAGAAAAATATGATGGAACCGATTCATCTGATCCTGGAGCCGGGAGGCAGGACCTGTCCGGATAATCCCCATGAGGGGGAGGAGTTTGGGTTTGTGCTGCAAGGCTCCGTCGAGATCCACCTGGGTAAAAGGGTATGTCTGGCCCGTCAGGGTGACTCTTTCTACTATGTTTCTGACTGCCCTCATTACATCAGCAGCAAGGAGGGGGCAGAATTATTGTGGGTTGCGGCACCTCCAAGCTTTTAGAGCAAAAGTACAGCCCAGAATCACAGAGGATAAAAGAATGAAAAAAAACCTAATTGAATTATCTCATATTTCAAAAACATTTGATGACAGCCTGGTGCTTGATGATTTGTGCCTGGAGGTCAAAGAGAATGAATTCCTGACCCTGCTGGGTCCGTCAGGCTGCGGTAAGACCACCACCCTGCGTATTATCGGAGGTTTTGAGACCCCAGATCAGGGAAAGGTGATTTTTGAGGGGAAAGATATCACCAATCTGCAGCCGAATCAGAGAAATCTGAATACGGTGTTTCAAAAATATGCCCTTTTTACGCATATGACCATTGAGGAGAACATTGCTTTTGGGCTGAAAATCAAAAAGAAATCTGCTTCTTACATCCGGGATAAGGTAAAGTACGCCCTGAAGCTGGTGAATCTGGAAGGGTATGAACACAGGAAACCCACCTCTTTGAGCGGCGGCCAGCAGCAGAGAATCGCCATTGCCAGGGCCATCGTCAACGAACCCAAGGTTCTTTTGCTGGACGAACCCCTGGGAGCGCTGGACCTGAAACTGCGCCAGAATATGCAGTATGAGCTGATGCGGCTGAAGGAAGAACTGGGCATCACTTTTATTTATGTGACCCATGACCAGGAAGAGGCCCTGACCATGTCGGACAAAATCGTGGTTATGAACCAAGGCTACATTCAGCAGATGGGTACGCCGGAGGACATCTATAACGAACCCCAGAATGCCTTTGTGGCAGATTTTATCGGAGACAGTAATATTCTGGATGGCATAATGATTGAGGACCGGCTGGTGGAGATTCTGGGCACCCGCTTCCCCTGTGTTGACGAAGGATTTGGAAAAAACCGTCCTGTGGATGTGGTAATCAGACCTGAGGACGTGGAACTTCGGGATGAGGGACAGGGGATCCTGGACGGCGTGGTGACCTCTCTTATTTTCAGAGGCGTCCACTATGAGATGGATGTCATGGCCGGCGGTTATGAATGGCTTGTCCACAGTACGGTGGCAAGGCAGGAGGGAGAGCGGGTCAGCATTTTCGTCATTCCATTCAATATACAGATCATGAATAAGCCGGAATCTGAAGATGAGATGGCGGTATCTGTGGAAGACTATGAGAGGACGGTGGCTGAAGATGAGTAACAGGAAGATACTGGCCGGACCCTATCTGGTCTGGTCTGCAGCTTTTATTATCCTGCCCCTGCTCATGGTAATCTACTACGGATGCAGCAGCGAAGATGGAAGCTTTACCCTGGATAATCTTTTTGCCATGACGGATCCGGTTCATTACAAAGCCTTCGGCATGTCTCTGGTCATCGCCCTGGCCAGCACCCTGATTTGTCTGGTCATCGCCTATCCCCTGGCCTATATACTCAGCAAATACGCCAGGCAGAACGCCGGTTTGGTGGTCATGCTTTTTATCCTTCCCATGTGGATCAATTTCCTTCTGAGGATTCTGGCCCTGCAGATGATTCTGTCCAACACCGGAGTGATCAATGCGCTGCTGGGTTTTTTCGGAATTTCTGCCAGGAGAATGATGTACACCAGAGGGGCCATTCTTGTGGGGATGGTTTATGATTATATTCCTTTTATGATACTGCCCATCTACAATGCCATGATTAAGATTGACCAGGATGTCGTGGAGGCGGCCTATGATTTAGGGGCCGGAACCGGACTTGTTTTCCGAAGAATCATCATTCCTCTGTCCATGCCTGGTGTCATCAGCGGCATCATCATGGTTTTTATTCCCAGTGTATCTGAATTTGTTGTGGCAGACGTTCTCGGCGGCTCAAAGATCCTTTTGTTTGGAAATGTGATTGAGCAGGAGTTCAATGTGGCCAGCGACTGGCACCTGGGATCCGGACTTTCTGTGGTCCTGATGATTTTCATATTTGCCAGCATGGCAGTGATGAACCGGTCCCGTACGGAGGAAGGAGACAAAGTCTTATGGTAAAAGCCAAAACATTTGTGCAAAAATGCTATGTGGGACTGATTTGTTTTCTTCTCTACGCACCACTGGTGATCCTTTTTGTCTGCTCCTTTAATAATTCCAAGGCAAGGACAGTTTGGGGAGGTTTCACTCTTCGCTGGTACAGGGGCCTTTTCCATAATGAGGAAGTGATCAATGCAGTGACTACCTCCCTGCTTTTGACCACCATGGCTTCCCTGCTGGCAACGCTGCTGGGGACCCTGGTCTGTCTGGCGATGACGTCCATGAAGAGCCGGTCTGTAAAACTGATTGAAGCCACGGCGAATATTCCTCTTCTGAATGCGGATATTGTGACTGGAATTGCGATTATGCTGCTCTTTGCCCGCTTTGTCAGTCTTGGTTTTATGTCGGTATTTATCGCCCATGTTACTTTGGGGCTGCCCTATGTGATTTTGAATGTGATGCCTCGCTTCTATCAGATGGATCCCAATATCTATGAGGCGGCGCAGGATTTGGGCGCTTCCCCGATCTATGCCTTTTTCCGGGTGGTACTGCCGGAGATTTTCCCTGGAATCCTGGCCGGATTCTTCCTGGCCTTCACGATTTCCATGGATGATTTTGTCGTCACCTACTTTACCAAAGGGCCCGGAATGAATACGATATCCACCATGCTCTACCAGCAGCTGCGCCGGGGAATCAATCCCCAGATGTATGCCCTTTCCACTTTGCTTTTTCTGGTGATCATGCTTCTGATTGGTCTCAGCAACCGTCTTTCAGAGTTTCAGATGAAGGAGGTGCCGCAGCGATGAGAGAGAAAAAAACAAAAAAGGGCATTTTTCCCGGAAAGACTGGAAAGGCTGTCCTGCTCTTGTCTGCCTGCCTTATCCTTATCTCATCACTTCTGTCGGGAACTCTTTCAGGCTGCCGCAGGAAAGGAAAGAAGGCCGGGGGGAGCCGGTCAGAACTGACCGTCTTTAATTACGGTGAGTACATTGATGTTGAGACTCTGAAAATGTTTGAAAAAGAGACAGGGATTCATGTCAATTATGAGGAGTATGTCACTCCGGAGGATATGTATACCAAATATAAATCCGGCGTTATTGACTATGATTTGATCTGCTCGACAGACTATATGGTTGAAAAACTGAGCAGAGAGGGGGAACTTTTAAAATTCGATGCCTCCAGGATGAAATATCTTGACAACATCGATTCCCGATACATGGAACTCTGCAATAGTTTCGATCCTGGAAATCAATTTGCGATACCCTACTTTTTCGGCACAGTGGGGATCCTCTACAATACGGAGATGGTCCGTGACAAGGTCGACAGCTGGAGTATTCTCTGGAATAAAAAATATAAGAATCAGATTATCATGGAAAACAGCATGAGGGATGCCTTTCTTGTCCCTCTGAAGTGGAAAGGATATTCTTTGAATACCACTGATGAGAAGGAACTCAGGGAGTGTCAGCAGCTCCTGATTCGTCAGAAACCCCTGGTGGAAGCCTACCTGGTGGATGAGACCAGGGACGCCATGATTGCGGGGGACGCTGCCCTGGCAGTCACCTATTCCGGTGATGCCACAGAGGCCATGGATTCCAATGAAAACCTGGACTATGTTGTCCCCAAAGAAGGGTCTAACATCTGGTTTGACTGCTGGTTTATTCCGAGGACCTGCCGGCATAAAAAAGAGGCAGAGCTTTTCATGGATTTCATGAACCGGGAGGATGTGGCAGCCATGAATTTTGATTTTATTTATTATGGGACGCCCAACAGGGCGGTCTACGACAGCCTTGATGAAGAAATCAGGCAGGACAGGACGATATTCCCTGACCAGACGATTCTGGATAAATGTGAAGTATACAGTTATCTTGGCAGGGAGACAGACCGTTTGTACAGCCGGATGTGGAAGGAACTGAAATCCTACTGACAGGCCGGCTTATGTCTGGAGGAAAGAATAATGGGACATCAGTTGACACAGCATGATATCGACAAAATGAAAAAAGAGATTGAACATCGCAAACTGGTGGTGCGCAAAGAACTATTGGAACATGTGAAAGAAGCCAGGGCACATGGAGATCTCAGTGAAAATTTCGAGTATCATGCCGCCAAAAAAGAAAAAAACCGAAATGAAAGCAGAATCCGCTATCTGGAAAGAATGATCAGGGATGCCTGGATTGTCGAGGATGATCCGTACTCTGACCGGGTTGGATTAAATAAGACTGTGCGGCTGTATTTTGAAGATGAAGGGGAGGAGGATACCTATTCTTTTGTGACGACAGTCCTTGTGGATGCCATGGAGAACAGGCTCAGTATAGAATCCCCACTGGCCAGGGCCCTGAAGGGGCATGCAGTCGGAGATAAAGTCTATGTGGAAGTGAACCCGGATCTGGGCTACTATGTTGTGATAAAGTCTATTGAACCCTTCGAGGATGACGTTCCTCTCAGAGGTTTTTAGGACAGGAGTCTCTCTGCTGTCCCGGCATATCTTCTGCCCGGACAGCAGAGGCAGGGAACAGAAAGAACTTTAGAACTCTGAAAATAAAAGAAAAATAAATAACAAGAAAACAATTGACATGGTTGTTTAAAAATGATAAGATATTTGAGTCGCACGATTGCGGCCAAAATAATATGTGGAGAGGTGTCCGAGTGGTTTAAGGAGCTAGTCTTGAAAACTAGTGATACCGAAAGGTACCGTGGGTTCGAATCCCACCTTCTCCGTTTTATCGGAGTCTTTACTTCCACATGATATGATTTGGAGAAGTACCCAAGAGGCCGAAGGGGCTCGCCTGGAAAGTGAGTAGGTCGTTAATAGCGGCGCAAGGGTTCAAATCCCTTCTTCTCCGTTCGATGATTTTACAATCATCCGTTCAAGTCAGAGTTGTGTTCCTGCCTGCAGAGAGATTCAAGGGTATGAATTTTTATCCTTGACAAGGACAGGCGACTGTGTTAACATAGTGAAGTTCGCAGCGAAAACTGCTTGAACAAAACAGCAGCTTGACAACTGAATAACAAAACAACCTCGAACGTTCAATTCAAAGAGCAGAGACTCAGGTCTCTGAAAAACATTCGGGCCTGCTGACAGAGTGATGTCAGGGCAGCGGGTCCATGGAACGAACGAAAGTTT
>JBGUIF010000011.1:0-13119 GCA_045112755.1 Anaerobutyricum sp. | reverse complement strand
GCCGGGACTCAACTTGAGCCGGACGGCCAGCCTTACGGTGTCCAATTCCTACAAAGATGGAGAGAATGTGGACTGCAGCCGCTTTTTTGAACGATTCTACCGGGAGGACAGTTCCCACAATTCACAGAAAGCTGGCTATGGGATTGGTCTTGCCATGGCTCAGGGCTTTGTGGAGGGGCATGATGGAAAGATCAGCGCTTTCTGGAAAGATGGAAAGATTCATTTTCTGGTAAAACTGCCGGCTTCCCGGACCAGCGCTGAAGACAAATGAACCTGTCCTGTGCTATAATGTCAGTTGAGGCATTTTCTAGACTGTCAGCTGTCTTCCTCTCTGCCTTACGGCGGGATGCAGGTGACAATGACAAAGGATAACGTTAGAAAGAGAAAAGAAAAGTATGAGTGATATTTTAACCTATAAAGGGATTATCATGGATCCTCTGAATCCAAAGCCTGAGGATCTCAAGATAGAAGACATAGCCCACGCCCTTTCCATGATCGCCCGGGCCAACGGGCATTTTCCCATAAGACACTCCGTGGCCCAGCATTGTCTTGAGTGCAGCGAGGAGGCCAGACTGCGGGGCCTGAGTATCAGACTCCAGCTGTTCTGTCTGCTTCACGACGGGGCGGAAGCCTACCTGGGTGACTTCGTCTCACCGGTCAAGCATCTGATGCAGGAGTACACCAGGGCGGAGGACCAGCTGCTGGACATGGTCTATGAGAAGTTTGCCGGGGACTGTCCGAACCCGGAGGAAGCGGCCATCGTCAAAGAGATTGACCGGACTCTGCTCTACTATGAGTTCCAGGAACTCATGGGACAGCCGGTGGGTGACCTGCCGGAACAACCCATGCAGTCTGAGCCGCGTTTTGTCGAGCGGGACTGGAATAAAGTGGAAGAGGAGTTTCTGGCTCTTTACCACGACCTTTGCCGTGGTCTAGTCTGATCTGGCCGCTGCTATTTTTCTTTATCAGAGCATCGAATCAGTAGTTTTTCCTATAGTCTGCAAAAAGCTATATACTTGACATAAAAAATATGGTATATATAAGTAAACGTTTATTTCAGGAGGAAATGTTATGGAAACATATTACTTTGCTGACGAAGAATACTATGATGACATTTACGATGAGATAGAGGTGCAGTGTCTTCCGGAGAGTATCGTTTTGAAGCTGTCGGAAAAGTGGGACTGCGATTTGATGGATATGATGCATGTGGCAAGCGATGAAGAGCTTGAAAAATATCCATTTTTGGATTAGGCGATCAGATCCTTTATAGACACTATTATATATACTATTGAGATGAAGCATTTCAGAGACGTTCTGTGTACGGCAGGGCGTCTTTTGTATTATAAAGGCTGCAGGGCCAGATAAACTTTCCTTGCGAAAAAGGCAGTTTTAGTCTATAATGGGAAAACATATTGTGTCTGAAAGGTATTGCGGAGAGGGCTTATATGAACACAGACTGGATAAAAAATATAAAAGCAGTATTATTTGACGTGGATGACACCCTTTACAGTCAGCAGATGTCCTTTATCAGGAGCTGCGAGAAGACTTTTGGGGACACTTTCCGGATCCCCTATGATGAGATGTTTGAGGTCTATTATCAGACCTATGATAAACGGTCCAACCAGGGACTCTTTGAGAAACACTCCATGAAGGACCTGCACAGGATTCGCATAAAACATGCCTTTGAAACCTACGGCATCGAGCTGACGGAAGACCAGACCAGGAGCTTTCAGGAGAATTATTTCTGGAGCCAGCAGCACATGAAGCTGTCCCCCTTTATGGAAGACTTTCTGGGACAGTGCAGCAAGCGTTGGCAGCTGGGGATCATCTCCAATGGCAATGCCGCCTATCAGCGGCGCAAGATTGCATCCCTGGGGCTTGAGCGGTGGATTCCTGAGAGACATATCATTATCTCCGGCGCCGTGGGGATAGAGAAACCGGCGGAAGAGATCTTCAACATTGCCAGGGACAGAATGGATAAAAGCCTGGGTGCGGCATTAAGCACACAGGAACTGGTCTTTGTGGGGGACTCTCTCTACAATGATGTCTATGGTGCCTGGAAGGCAGGATGGCATCAGATCTGGATGAACCGGCGGGGCAGGAAGCTTTCCGAAGGCCAGACCGCGCCGGATGTCGAGGTGCATACGGAAGAAGAACTGAGCCGGCTTCTTCTAGAATCTCGTGGATAAAAACTGGAAAATGTGGATAATGTGGATAAAAATGTGTATAACTTTTTGTTATTTGAGCAAATAACGATATTAGATTTCATATTTATGAACACAGAGGTTGAAGAATGAACTATTTTCAGCAGAACAATTATGACCTTGCTCTCACTGATGAGATTCTCCTTCAGGTGGAGAAGCCGGTGCGCTATATCGGAAATGAGGTAAATATGGTGAAAAAGAATCCGGACAAAGTGGAGGTCCGGGTCGGCATGGCCTTTCCTGATGTCTATGAGATCGGGATGTCCCATCTTGGCATGAAGATTATCTATGACATGCTCAATAAAAGGGATGACATTTACTGTGAGCGGGTTTTCAGTCCCTGGACCGACCTGGACCAGATCATGCGCAGAGACCATATCCCTCTATTTGGTCTCGAGAGCCAGGATCCGGTCTTTATGTTTGACTTTCTGCTCATCACCATACAGTATGAGATGTGCTATACCAATATCCTGCAGATGCTGGACCTGTCCCACATCGGACTCCTGGCAGCGGACAGGAGAGAAGATGCCCCCTTCGTGATCGGCGGGGGACCCTGCACCTACAACCCGGAGCCCCTGGCTGACTATTTTGACATGTTTTATATCGGCGAGGGAGAGACTGTCTACTATGAATTGATGGACCTATATAAGGAGCATAAGAAGGCGGGGGGCAGCCGGAAAGAGTTTCTGGCAAAGGCAGCCCAGGTACCGGGGATCTACGTCCCCTCCCTCTACCGGCCCTCCTACAACGAGGATGGAACCATCGCAGATTTCCGTCCCCTTTCCATGAAAGAGTTTCTGGAGGGAAACCTGTCCGAGGGATCAGATCTTCGGGATTTCCAGGAGGCCCCTGCCAGAATATTAAAGGAGGTGGAGAGGGATCTCTCCAACACTTTCTACCCGGAAAACCAGATTGTTCCTTATATTAAGGTGACCCAGGACCGAAGTGTCCTGGAGATCCAGAGAGGCTGCATCCGAGGCTGCCGTTTCTGTCAGGCCGGTATGATCTACCGGCCCCTTAGAGAGAGGAGTCTCTCCATGCTGCAGCATGTTGCGGACGCCTCCATCCGGGCTACAGGCAATGACGAGATCTCCCTGAGTTCCCTGAGTTCCAGTGATTACAGTCAGCTGCCGGAACTCTGCACTTATCTGATTGACAACTACCGGAAACGAAACATCAATATATCCCTCCCCTCCCTGCGGATTGACGCCTTTTCCCTGGATGTCATGAGTAAGGTTCAGGATGTGAGAAAGAGCAGCCTGACCTTCGCTCCGGAGGCAGGAACCCAGAGGATGAGGGATGTGATCAATAAGGGCCTCTCTGAGGAGGATATCCTCAGAGGATCTGAGGAGGCCTTCAAAGGCGGCTGGAATAAAGTGAAACTATACTTTATGATGGGCCTGCCCACAGAGACAGACGAAGATATCAAAGGAATTGCCCATCTTTCGGAAAAGGTGGCCATGAATTACTACACCATGGATGCCTGCTATCGCCATGGCAGGATTTCTGTGGGGGCCAGCAGTTCCTTCTTCGTCCCCAAGCCCTTCACTCCCCTCCAGTGGGCACCCATGTGTGAGGTGGAAGAGTACACCCGCCGGGCCCACCTGGTAAAAGATGAATTTAAAAGACAGCATAACCACCGCAGCCTTTCCTTCAAATGGCACGATGCCCGGACCACAGTCCTGGAGGGCATCCTGGCCCGGGGAGACCGGCGGATCGGCCAGGTGATCCTGAAGGCTTACGAAAAGGGCTGCCTCTACGATGCCTGGACAGAATATTTCCATTATGACCGCTGGATGGAGGCCATGGAAGAGTGCGGGCTGGATTATCATTTCTACACCACCAGAGAGAGAGCCCTGGATGAGATCTTCCCCTGGGACTTCATAGACATCGGCGTAACCAGATCTTTCCTGGAGCGGGAGTGGCAGCAGGCCATGGCCGGCCATGTGACCCCCAACTGCCGGGAAAAATGCTCCGGCTGCGGGGCAGCCCGGTTTGGCTGCGGCGTCTGCTTTGAGAAGAGGGACAGTCAGGGTATGTCGGAGCTTTGCTATGAGAAACAGCAGGAAAAGATACAGGCAGACTCAGTCCCCGGCAGCGAGCCGGTGCAGCCTGGAACTGACATGATACCAAAAGATCCGGCAGCATCTAAAGGGCAGAAACAGACACTAGACCCCCAAGGGGAAAAGGAGGACCTTGCGTGAAAGCCAGAATCAAGTGGACCAAGACCGGTGTGCTGAAGTTTATCGGCCACCTGGACGTCCAGAGATATTTTCAGAAAGCCATCATGAGGGCGGGCCTGCCCGTCTCCTTTACCCAGGGCATGAGCCCCCACCAGATGCTGAGTTTTGCCGCTCCACTGGGGATCGGCATGACCAGTGAGGGGGAGTATGTGGATATTTGTTTTGATTCCTGTGATACCGGCGAGGAAATGCTTCGCCGTCTGAACGCCCAGATGAATGAAGGAATCTCCGTGCTGGAGTTCCGCCAGATTGACCCTAAGGAAAAGAATTGTATGTCCGCCACGGCGGCGGCAGATTATCTGGTCTTTTTCCGCAAGGGCTACTATTGTATAGATGCCTTCCTCCAGAGAACCCAGACTTTCTATATGCAGGAGTCGATCTCCATCATGAAAAAGACCAAACGATCTGAGAAAATGGTGGATATCCGCCCCCTGATCCTGGAGATGCGCACAGAGCAGGACCACAATGACATCATTCCCGTGCCGGAGATGGAAGCCATTTTCCTGAAACTGGTTACAGGCAGTGACCAGAACCTGAAGCCCCACTTGGTGATGGAGGCCTTCTGCCAGTTCCTGGGTTATGAATACCATCCGGAAGCCTTTATGTACCATCGGCTGGAAACTTACCTGAACAGGGATGGACGCCTTTTGCCCTTAGGAGCCGTGGGAAAGGAAGTGCGCAGACCCATAGAGGCAGAGAATCAGGAGGACTAGATGGATTCAAAGAGGAATTCCAGAAAAACAGAATATTCCTCCATGGATGGGAATTCACCCAATCGTCTGGTGATCGTTGAGGAGCCCGAGGCCATTTACTACGGCTTCTTCTCTGGTCAGCAGCCCGTGGAACTCTACTGTGAACAAAAAGCCCAGAGAAGTCTGGTGGGCCGCGTCTACGCCGCCTCTGTCAACAGGGTGGCTGAGGGTATCAGCGGTGCCTTTTTGCACACGGTGGACGGGGACTGTTTTCTTCCCGGAGTTTCCGGCCTGAAAGGCGGCGACATCCTCCCAGTCCAGATCTTCAAGGATGGTATCGGCAGAAAGCTGCCGGTGGCCGGGACTAATATTTCCATCCAGGGTAAATATTTTGTGTTCACTTTTGGGTTAAAAAGGATCGGCGTATCCAAAAAGATTAAAAACCAGCTGGAGAGGGAGCGGCTGTCTGCCTTCATGAAGGAGGAAGCCGACAGAGTCTCCAGCCGGTCAGGAGGAAATGCTGAACCGGTGATTAAAGACATGCCTGGAGGAAACGCTGAACCGGTGATTGAAGACTTGCCTGGAGGAAACGCTGAACCGGTGATCGAAAACGAGCTTGTCGGAACTGCCAAACCAGTGATCGAAAATGAGCCTGTCGGAACTGTCGATTTTAAGTTCGGCGTCGTCGCCAGAACCAATGCCGAGGGCATTCCGGACAGTCTTCTTCGAAGGGAGTTCCGGGAGCTTTATACAGTCTGTCGAAGAATCTCAGATAAGGCCGGAACCGCCGTCGGCGGAAGCCTCCTTTACCGGCAGCCCCCCCACTACATTCAACTGGGACAGGATCTGCCCTCCGGGGAACTTGACGAGATCGTCACCGACTCGGAAAGCATTTTCCAGGAATGGAAGGAGACCTACAGCGGCCGGGAAGAAGGCGGCCTGGCTGACCGGATTCGCCTCTATCAGGATAACTATCCACTGAAAAAACTCTACCGGCTGGAACATCATTTTCAGGCAGCCTGCCAGAGACATGTCTGGCTGAAATCAGGCGGCAGCATTGTCATAGACCATACTGAGGCCATGACAGTGATCGATGTCAACAGCGGCGCAGTCACCAGGAGCCGGAAAAAGGCAGAACAGATTTTTCTGTCCATGAATCTGGAAGCTGCCCAGGAGATTGCCAGACAGCTTCGCCTCCGAAACATTTCCGGGATTATTCTCGTGGATTTCATCAATATGAGATCTCAGGAAGACAGGGATCAGCTTATGAAGACCCTGTCCCAGTACTGCAGCACAGACCGGACCCGAATCAGAGTCATCGATTACACTGCCCTGGGTCTTGTGGAGATGACACGGGATAAAAGCAGAAAGCCATTACATGCCCAGCTTGGAAGATTATTCAAGCCGGAACAGACAGATTACTATACCGATTAATATATAGTTTACTTTTAAGATGCAGTTGCCGAATCAGCGGCAGCTGCATTTTTTCTATAGTACAAAGAAATTTCTACGAATTTCTCAATGGCGGGTTTAATGTTTTTAATGGAATCTGTGATTATTATAGATAGCCTTCAGAACCAATGATTTCAGGGAAAATTTATGTAAAAATTAACTGTCTTTGTAACACAAATGTAAATTGACAACTAATAACCTTTTATAATAAAATTATATTAAGATAATATATTAACATATATATAATTTAAGAAACGAAAAATTGTGATACATATATTTTTTGATACATTAAATAGTTGATGTGTAATATTAGATAAATCAGGTTTGGTGAATATGTATCATCAAACCTATTAGCCATGTAATGATGCACATTTAAGAATCTTTTGAGAATAGATACGGAGGCGTTAATTATGAATGATGAAGAAGAATGGAATGACAACAAGTAAAGAAAGAATTCTGTTAGGGCAAAAATAATGAATCAATGAGAAAATGAAAATGACTTTTTCAAAAGGAGATTACGCATATGAGATCAAAAAAAATTATACATTTTAGAAGACTGTTTGCTATGTTTTTGATCTTGGCTATGGTGCTTACCAGTTCCGGCGTTACCAGTTTCGTAGAGGTCTATGCCCAGGAGAGCAGTGAAGCTGCCACTGAAAGTGCGCCAGAAGTTGAAGAAGAGAACACAGAAGAAAAGCAGGAGGAACCAGAAGTACAGGAACCTGAAGAAGAGCAGGAGGAACCTGAAGAACAAGAAGAAGTAACTGAAGAAAAAGAAGAAGAGAAGAATTCTGAAATAGAATCTGAAGAGGATACCGAAGAACAATCTATAGATAACATAGAGGAGGATTCTGACGATAAAGAAAACGAAGAATCTGAAGAAAACTCTGACCAGGAGGTATCCACCACCACAGAAACGAATACAGAGAGTAACAGTGAGGATAATGCCGAATCAACAACTGAGATCGAGGAGGATGAATATCTTATTCACTTTGAAAATAACGATCATATCACCTTCTATGTATCCGGAGAAGAGGTTGAGAATAACTCTGTAAGAGTATCTGATGAAAGCCTGGTTTTTCAGGCAGTTGCAGAAGACGGCTATGCCATTGATACAGTTCTCTTAGATGGGGATGAACTGACCCCTGAAAATGAAGAATATGCAAAAGAAGCATCTTCCAAAGATGCGGATGCGCAGGAGCAGGCTGTTATTAAAGCGGAATACAAAGTGACAGGAATTGACGACAATATGGAGATTTCTGCTGTCGCTAAAAAACTGTCTGAAAACTATGAGGACGGCCAGAGTATTTATGAGGGCGACGATTATACAGTCAGTGTTTCCTGGACAGCTGAAGCAAAAGTTCCCCAGGATGCTTATTTGAAAGTGAGGGAAATCCCTGAGGGAACAGATGAATACAAGCAGCTTATGGATCAGGCCAATGAGAAAATGGGTACAGACGATGATTTACAGGCTTTGACCCATGCTCGCTTTTTTGATATCAAAATCATGGCTAAGGTCATGACGGCAGACGGCGATGAAAAAGAAGAGGAGATTCAGCCGGCTGTTCCGGTATCGGTAAAGATCAGCTATAAGAAACCGGTCAAAACGGCAGATCCCGATCAGTCTGCTGTGCTTCATTATGAGAAAGATGGAGACGTAACAAAGATTGAATCCGATAAGAAGACGGACAAGAATCAAGATGTTCAGGAAGTCGACTTTGAGGCAGAAGGATTTTCTGTATATGGTTTCATATACACTGTAGATTTTGCATACGAAAAATTCAGCTATAGCATAGCCGGTGAGGATGAGATCCTTTTATCTGAACTGTTTGATCATCTGGGGATAGAAAAGAAAGCATCTGATGCCGTATCTGTAGAGTTTACAGACCCGACCCTGCTGGAAGTAACCCAGAAGGAAGGAGACTGGCTGTTGAAAAGCCTTGCTCCATTTGACAGCAAAGAGACTCTCACTGTTACAATGAATGATGGGGTAATATTCCTTATTACCGTGACAGATGATGCCAGCAGTGCCCCGATTGATATATCCGGAGCTCTGGAATCAGTGAAAATAATCATTGATGGAACTCCAGTCAATGCCAATGGCAATCTTGAGCTGGTAGCGGGAAAAGAGTATGAAATTACGCTGGCATTTCGGGAGACAGACTCCTGTCAGTTCTCAGATGATGATACACTGATGTATTATACTCTGCCTGCTGGTATGTCTTTTGTGGAAACAAGTGGGAAATTTAATATGGATCTGGGTTCTCTTGGAACATTGGAGAACAATGACTACTGGATTGAAGATGGCAAAGTCTATGTAAAATGGAATACAGAAGATGCCGATCATATGAGAATCCTCCGTATGGCTGATGAGGCACATTTCTCCTTTAACGTAGAAGGGAGTATGGATAAAAATCAGAGCCATATTGAATGGAGCGACGGAATTAATACCACTGTCACAGTAACTGAGCCCCATGAAGCAAAGGTGAAGAAAACCGGAACCTATGACGAAGCGACGGATAAGATTAAATACCTGGTAACAGTAGATTCTACTGGTACGACATCAAATATTACCATCACTGATACATTGAGTGGAACCGCTTTGATATCAGACGTTAATAATGCTGGTGATATTAAAGTCACTCTAAAAAAGGCTGATGGCACCACCAGTACTGTTACTCCCAGCAGCTTTACCAAAACAGACAATGGCTTTGTTTTAACACTTCCGGATATGGAAGATGGTGATCATTATGATGTGGAGTATACAGCTTCGGTCGATTATGAAAAACTATCAAACAGCGGTAATGCAACTTATAATGAGTCGGCAAATTCGGTTGAATTAAAATGGAAAGAGGAAGATAAACCGGACACTGACGTGAGTTATGGGTACACGATTGACTACGGTTCATTTGATAAATCAGTGACAAATGTTTCTGATGTCATAGAAGATGAAACCGGGAAGTACAGACTTGTCACTTATTCCATCCTGTCCAACGAGAAGATGAAGAAAAGTGTCAGTGAGATCTCTGATACGATTCGTTCTGATTCACAGAGTATTATGAAAATGTACGGGGATGGGCTTACCATTGTTGTTACCAGAAAAGACGGGACTCAAGAGCCCAGGACCCTGGCGTGGGGAGAAGATGGCTTAAAAAAGACCAGCGATTATTCCTGGGTGTATCATCCACCGGAAGCTGATGGCCCTGTATCATACGCTATTACCTATCAGACAAGAGTGGATATGAGAAATATAAATACCACCACCACTGTCAACAATGATGCCCATGATGATCATGAAGGTGATGGAAATGGTCAGGGTATTACCCCTGGTGAAGGAGAAGAGGTGGAACTGTCCAAAACTGTGGCATCAGAAAACGCAGAAAAAGTGGAATGGTCCATTGATCTTACTGTGCCTAAGAGTGGACTTGCTACAGCAGTGGTAACAGATGAACTGCCTTATATCAATGCCTTTAATCTCTATGATATTTTTGAATCGGTGGAAGTGACCGGGCTGATTAATAACGAGACTTATAAGGTTACGGAGGTCAAGAATAATCAGGGAGTAACCACTAAAGTACTCATAACCTTCTATAAGAATCAGGAAAAGACTCAAGAGGGTCTGGACAGCAGCAATTCCAGCCGCGTGGTTCATATCAAGGTAGTCACTAAGAATAATGAGCAATGGATGGAAGAAGCGCTGAAATCTGATGGCTGGGTGACTCAACAGGGACACACCAACACGGCAAAGATCGGTACTTTTACTAAAACTGCGACTGCTCACCCTGCAAGAAAGAATATACGAAAGTATACAGCGAATGAAACAGATAATCCGAGAATAGAAGATTATTATAAATACAGGGTAGTCATTGATGGGGTCACTGAAGATACGGTAGATATTATCGAGACCTTTGACAGAGAAGTGTTTGAACTGGCACCGGCCATGTCCCCGACTGACGATAGTGGTAAAATCTATTATGGAGATAATCTGTGGTGGCAGTCAGATACTGATAATACTTATGCAAGTATGCAGAATACTGCTTCCGGCGGGGTGATCACCGCAAGCTCACTGCCTAAAAAAGAAGATGGAAGCTATTATAAGTATTATCAGATTTACTACTATCTCCATATGACAGAAGCAGGAAAAGTGAAAGCACTCGAGAAAGCGCTTGCCAATGGAGGGTCGGTGACTTTTAGAAACACAGCAGGCTACGAGGGAGCAGAGTCTCACGCTGACATTACTTATGGCAACCCAGTCATTAACAAAGAAGGTGTGAAGAACGGTGATAAGGTAAACTTTACCATCACCATTAATCCTGACAAACTGACGCTTAATCATGGCGAGACTATGACTTTGGAAGATACTTTCTCCAAAACTTTGTCCATAGATTACTCCTCGATCAGAATTACAACGGATCCTGCGGACAAACAATCAGAGGTCAGCTATGACTATTACGGAAACACAGGAGTATATAAAATACCGGATAATACCAAGGTCGTTATCACTTATACATCGAGGGTTATAGGTACGGGAAAAGTCAACGTCTGGAATAATGCTGTTTTGAACGGGGATTATGAAGACGGATATGATGAATGGGTTGAAAAATCTTCTGAAGGCGAGGGTGGAGCTGGTGTCTATGTCATTTATCTACTCAAATATGCCTCTGAGCATATGCAGACCGGCAACCTGGCAGGAGCTGAATTCAGGATTTTAGACAGTGAGCACAATGCTATTACATACAGCAATAAGCTTAACCCGGCTTCCGGTAATTCTGACAAGATCGGGCAGCCTATTACTTTTACAACGACTTCCGATGGAATGGTTATGATAGGCCTGTCTCGATATGAGCACGGTGTTACTCTCAAAAAACAAACTGTCTACTATCTTGAGGAAACTAAGGCACCTAATGATATGCAGCTGGATACGACCCTTTATAGTTTCGTGATATCTGGCGATCCAAATGACGCCAATTATACCCGAGACGATGGTGTGTGGGTTTACTATGTCGGCGATATTTTGAAAGTAAGGAATTATCCGGAGTCCCAGAACCTGATAATCACCAAACGTTTTGCGGGAAATATCGACTTAACCGAGGAGCAGAAGAAAAAACTATCTTTTGAAATTGTCAAAGTAAATGAGAACGGAACTGAAATTACCGGAGATCAGGCATTTAAAAAGACAATTAATTATGCTGATATGAGTTACGGTAAATATACAGTTACTTCTAAGACTGCAGACGATGAAGGAAGGTTGACTTTTGGAGAAGGCCATTATCGAGTCGTGGAAAAAAATGCATCTGCAGCCACTCTGGGGTTACCTGATAATGTGGTTGCATCGACAGTTTACAGTGTCAATTCCCAAGGTAATACAATCACTGATGATAGTGTTATAACGACGGATTCTATTGCAGGTAAGGAACTGGCAAATGTAACTGGAGAAAAAACCACAAATGTAATATTTACAAACACTTATACCACCGGAGCTTACTATTTTAATAAAGTAGAAGCCGGAACAGATCAGCCTCTTGAAAATGCAGAATTTACTGTGTATAAAGCAGCTGATGACAGCAAAATAACTACATATACCACCGGGAAAGATGGTAAGTTTTCCGTGAAGAGAGCAGGCGATGATTATAGTGTTCTGGATCTCGATGTGCTGTATTATATTGTCGAGACTGCAGCACCGCAAGGATACGAATTGCCTGATCCTGCACCAAAATACTATTTCTACTTTGGTACGGAAGGTCAGGATGCACCGGCAGGAGCAGTTGAAAATAATGCTGTTAATCTGAGCGATGGCAGTGCTGAAGAAACAGTACTTAACTCTTCCCTGACGGATATTACAGTCCATAAGGACTGGAAGAATTCTGACGGCAGTGCTGTGCCTGAGAACGAACTGAAGGATCTTTCAGCAGAGGTCACTCTGAAAAGGACCATCAGTGAAAGGCAGAGCAAAAATCTAACCATTATTTTTACAAATAATGGTAAAGAGATAGGAAGTATTTCTACAGCAGTTTCTACGACAGATAATGCACGATTGACTTTTGTACCTACCTGGGGGGTGACTCTTACCATAAATGGCGCAGAACACACATTGAACGGCCAGGGATTCACCTATGATGTAGATGCTAATACCAATTCTGTTACGGTTGAAACGAATCAAGAATATTATGGAGCAAACCATGTTACTGTTACACCGGGGGAGTTTAATTACACTGTTCCTACAGATGATACTGAATATTCAAAAACAATAATCCTGAATTATCAAAATGATTTCACGGAAGTCTTGGATAAGCTTGATAAAACAGATGCCCAGGGTAATATTTACAAATATAAAGTCGAAGAAAAGGCCGGAGGAGATTTTACAGTAAGCTATATCAATAATGATGGGATCGACAGTGGTACCATTACTGTGGTTAATACGAAAAAGGCAGAACCCGGATCTCTGAAGATCAAAAAGACAGTCACAGAAAACGGGAATCCGCCAAGCACTGATTATGCAAAATCCGTTCTGGCAGGAAATTATGAATT
>JBGUIF010000010.1:0-28270 GCA_045112755.1 Anaerobutyricum sp. | reverse complement strand
TTACTGCGACGCCCCCTTCTGGAAGATTTGATTTTAAAAAAAACGATCCGTCCCGGTCAGACTTCTGTTTTCCTGCCGACGAATCTGGTTCCCACCTTTTCCCCGTCCAGAATATCATAAAGCAGTTCCGGGGTCTTGCCATTGGCTATAATCATATCGATCCCGGCATCCATGGCGATCTCCGCCGCCTGAATCTTCGTAATCATACCGCCTGTGCCCAGCATGGTTCCTTTGGTTCCTGCCAGGTCGCGAATCTCATCATCCACAGAGTGGACCACATCAATAATCTTTGCCTCGGGATTCACCCTGGGGTCATCGGTATAGAAGCCGTCTATATCGCTCAGGATAATCAGGAGGTCAGCCTTCACATGCCTGGCCACTATGGCTCCTAATGTGTCATTGTCACCCACCATGATTTCTTCCGTGGCCACCGAATCGTTTTCATTGATGATGGGAGTAACCCCCAGCTCCAGCAGCCTGGTGATGGTATCTTTAAAATGCTTCCTGGTCTCTTTCTCCCTGATGTCTCTTCCGGTGATCAGCATCTGAGCAACAATATGGCTGTACTCCCGAAACAATTTATCATAAAGATACATCAGTTCACATTGACCGATGGCTGCACAGGCCTGTTTGGTCGGCACGTCCGTCGGTTTTTCTTTCATGTTGAGCTTGCCGACTCCCATACCGATGGCTCCCGAAGACACCAGGATCAACTCATGGCCGGCATTTTTTATATCACTCAAAATCTTACAAAGCTTCTCCACTCTCCGAATATTGATTCGTCCCGTCGCATGGGTCAAGGTGGATGTTCCAAGCTTCACCACTACTCTCATCGTATCTCTTCCTCCAAAATATGATTTCTACTGGTAGCCGGCAAAGGCGTCCTTCCAGTCCAGCCATTTTCCATACCATTCCAGACAGGCTTCTGTCCAATGGTCATAGAGTAACTGCCCGTCTGAATCCCTGAACTTTTCCCAGGCCTCCAGGCTGTCAGGACAGACTCTGGTCTCCTCAAAGACCTCCACTGCCAATCGGGCCTCCTCCATGGCCTGACAGCTCAGATCCAGCTGCCATTCCGTGAAGGACTGGTCTGTGCTGTAGCGGGAAGTCTGATGTCTCTCCCGGTCAGGCACTGCTTTCAGGCCTTCAATCAACAGGGTATTTTCTACCTGGACCGGGGACAGGCCTTCAAAGGCCGGATCCTGTCTCCTCTTTTCTCTCTCCAGATAATGGTCGTAGCCAAAGGGATAATAGCTGATCCCCTCTTCCCCGAAAATCAGCAGAGAGTCTGCGATCTCCCGGATAAAATACCGGTCATGGGAGATGAACAGTATGGTCCCTCCATAGGCCCTGAACGCAGACTCCAGCGTCTCCCGGGCGGGAATGTCCATATGGTTGGTCGGCTCATCCAAAAGGAGCAGATTGGGCCTGTTCTCCAGCATAACTGCCAGGATCAGCCGGCATCTCTCTCCTCCGGACAGGTCAGAAAGCTTCAGGGAAACCTGGTCTCCCCGAAAAAGATAGGCGGCCAGCATTTCCCGAATCTTACTGCCGTCTTTTCCGGGAAAATGTTTCTGCATGTATTCAAATACTCTTAATTCTTTTTCCTGATCAGAAAACTGGCCGGAAAACTGGTCGAAATAACCGGCATGGACCGAGGATCCCAGCCGGAAGGTCCCTCCCAAAGGGGGAATCTTTCCGGAGATCGTCCGTAAAAAAGTACTCTTTCCAATGCCGTTGGGACCCAGAATAGCAATCTTCCTGCCCCTTCTTACGGCCATGCTGATCTCGGCCAGAACATGGTCATAGCCGATCTTCAGATGGTCTGTCTCCAGCACCTGCCTGCTGCCCCGGACTGCCGGCTCAATCTTTTCCACAAAAAGATGACTCTCTTCCATTGGCGGCGGATCCACCAGCACCATTCTGTCCAGCATTTTTTTCCTGCTCCTGGCCAGAGAGGCTTTTCTGGGCTTGTGCCTGAACCGCTCAATCCATTCCCTGGACCGGCGGATCTCTTCCTGCTGAGCCCGGTAGCGTTTCTTCCACTGGTCGAGTCTTTTCCTCTTCTGCTCCCTGTAGGAAGAATAATTCCCCGCATATCTGGTCAGGACCCCACCGTTCAGTTCATAGACGATCTCCACTGTCTCATCCAGAAAATATCTGTCGTGGGACACGATGATCACCGCTTTTGGATAGTTTCTGACATAGTCCTCCAGCCAGTGGACCGAAGCCAGGTCCAGATGGTTGGTGGGCTCGTCCAGCAGGAGAATATCCGGTCTTTGCAAAAGCAGGCGGATCATGGCAATCCTGGTTCTCTCCCCGCCTGAAAAGTCCGCAATTTTCCTGTTTTTGTCCTCTTTGCGGAAGCCAAATCCAGTCAGGATCCGATCAAACTCCATCCTGTGTTCATAGTATTCTCTGGAGTTAATGTCCATCCGGCCAAACAGAGAATCCATGATCTCCCCTACCCTGATCTCTTCATCGGGGAAGGGATGCTGGGGCAGGAAGCCCACCGTCACCTGTTCTGCCATCCAGACGGGAGGCTGAAAGAGCCTGTCATCCCGGTCTGGCGAGAGCTCAGAGGCGATCAGCCGGAGCAAAGTCGTCTTTCCGGCGCCATTGGGGCCCACCACCGCAATCTTTTCCTGATGCCTGATTTCAAAATTCACATGATTTAGGACCAGCTCACCCCCCAGGGAAACTGATCCTCCTCTAATCTGATATAACATAACTAAATAGAATTTTAGAAAAGACTTATTACAGTTTCTTTTCCAGAATCAGGATATTTTTTCCCTGTTCATATAAATAGGTCACCTGATCCATCAACTTATACACCATAAGAATACCCAGACCGCCTTCCGATCTCTCCTCAGCCTTAAGGGTGGTGGAGTTCTCCTCCGACTCCAGTCTCATTCCGGGATCAAAGGGAACGCCTTGATCTTCGAATACAATCCGGATTAAAAAAGAATCCGGCTGATATTCAAAAGTCAATGTCATATCCCCCTGGTCATCCTTATAGGCATAGCTGCTGATATTCACGAAGACTTCCTCCACTGCCATCTCAATCTGCAGAGATGTTTTCATATTGCAGCCGATGGATTCCAGCCATTCACTCAAAGAATGCTGAACCTGCGAAAGATTTCCAATTTCAGCTTTTAATGTTAACGCTTTCATAAGCAGAGCCTCCCGGTTTCTGGGCTTGATCAACTATTCAATGGTGAGAATATCTACAAAACCAGTCACGTCAAAGACATCCATCACCGGCTCGCTGACATGGACAATCTTCATGCTGCCCTGCTTGTTCATCGTCTTCTGGGCGGAAAGAAGGACACGAAGACCTGCGGAAGAGATATATTCCAGCTTATCAAAATCAAAAGTCAGATCTGTAATGCCTTCCAGGGAAGTCTTGAGTTCCTCTTCCAGCTGGGGAGATGTCATGGTATCAAGACGTCCTTCAATTGCGATTTCCATGGATGTTCCATTTAATTTTTTATCGATAGTCATAAAGAATACTCCTCTCGTTATTCATAATATTATTCCTACTCATTCTATCATAGACCTTCCTATTATTCAAGAAAATGCCTTCCGGGTGATTCAATCAGACAGGACATCTCTGATGCTCCTCTCAAGAATCCCTTTCATATGGGCGATGGCAATCCCATAGTTGGTAAAGGGCACGCTGTATCTCAGTGCTCTGGCCTCCCGGCTTTTTAATTCTCTGGCATTCAGCATACAGCCGCCGCAGTGAATCACCAGGGCGTAGCCTGACAGGTCTTCGGGGAACTCCCGCCCGGAACTGGTCTCAATCTGCAGGTCCCTGCCGGTATAGCGCCGCAGCCAGCGGGGCAGTTTCACCGTGCCGATGTCATCGCACTGTCTATGGTGGGTGCAGCCCTCCGAGATCAAAATCCTGTCGCCATCTTTCAGGGAATCAATCCGCTGACAACCTTCGACGGCCGTCTTTAAAAAGCCCTTGTACCTGGCCATGAGGATAGAGAAAGATGTCAGGGGCACCCTGTCCGGTACAATAGCTGATACTTCCTCAAAAACCTGGCTGTCTGTAATCACCATATCCGGATCGGCGGGAAGCTGTACAAGAAGGTCTTTCAGCTGACTTTCCTTCACACAGACAGCCATCCGGTCTCCGTCCAGAATGTCTCTGAGCACCTGCTGCTGGGGAAGGATAATGCGTCCTTTGGGGGCGGCAGTGTCTATAGGAATCACCAGCACCGCCAGGGCCCCGGGCTTAAGCAGATCGCGGACCAGAGGACGGCTGGTCTTTCCTGTACCCGCCGCTGCCGCTTTTTTTGCAATCCTTTCCTTCAATTCATGAATACCATGACCGGTCAGGGCACTGACATAAATCTGGTTCATGTCCCGATCAGGCTGTGCAAGGTCATCCCCTCTCTGTACGGAATCCGATTGTTCATCAGAGATTCCGCCCTGGGTCAGAAGGTCTGCTTTATTAAAGACAGTGAGCACGGGAATCCCCCTGTCCTTCAACTGAAGAGCCAGGTCCCTGTCCTCCTGACTGATTCCCAGAGCCGCATCCACCACCAGCACCGCCAGGTCTGTCCGGTCAAGAATCTCTCTGGTCTTTTTGACCCGGAGAGATCCCAGTTCTCCCACATCGTCATATCCCGGGGTATCTATGATCATCACCGGTCCCAGTGGCAGCAGCTCCATGGCCTTGTACACCGGGTCCGTGGTCGTCCCCTTTCTGGAAGAGACCACAGCCAGATCCTGGCCTGTCACTGCATTGACCACGCTGGACTTCCCCGCATTTCTGCGGCCGAAAAAACCTATATGAATCCTCTCCCCCGAAGGGGTATCATTTAATCCCATAATCATTTCCTCTCTGAAAAATCCCGTCAGAAAGTATGCTTTTTGGCAGGATTGTTTTAAGCATGTCAGGAAGGAATATTCATAGAAAAAATCAGCTGTACTCTCGGATTTTCCTGCGCCACTGATAATTCGCGCCTTCCGCAAACTCGCCTGCCAAAGCAGGCTCAAACATGCTCACGGCGCGAAAGCTATGCTCGGAAAATCCTCGGTACTTACGCCATGTTTTTTTCTATAAATATTCCTCAACCTGACATGCATTTCAACAATGCTCTAACTGCCAAAAAGCATACTTTCAGGTTGTAACATATCTTGATTATACACCAAAAGCCGTTTTTCCACACCAGGAAGTACGGCTTTTGTTCGCTAAAACAGGGCTGTCGTATTAAAGCGGGTGCCACGTTGACTTAAAAGGCAAGGATTCCCATGTCCTGTGTTGTGTCAGTTGTTGGCATCTGTGCGTCTGATGACGGACTTAAAATCAGTCCGTCCCAGAACGCACAGACACCACCAAATGACAAACACGCTGGACATGGGAATCCTTGCCTTTATCTCAAGTTCCTGAACCGCTTTAATACGACAGCCCCGGTCTTATCTCTATGATTTAATTCTCTACCTGGAAAACTCGCAGGACTTCACAGTCACGCTTTTGATCCTGGAATTCACTGGATAGCCAAGGGCGGCAAGCCCCTCTCTGACCACATTGTTCCAGGCCCTGCCTGTCAGTTCTATCACAGCCTCGTCATCGAACTCTATGACACAGGCGTCCTTGACCTCGCATTCCGGCCCGCAGGCAATCTTATACATATTCTTCCGGTTTATGGCGCCAATCTCCTCTAAAGTATTGATCATGCGATAGACCGTCGCTGTACCAATTTTCTTATCTTTCATGGATGCTTTATAGTAGATCTCTTTGCAGCTGGAACAATCCTCATTGAGAATCACATCCAGAAGCATCCTCCTCTGCTTTGTGATCCGGCATCCTCTGGCTTTCAGCTGCTGCAGAATCATCTCCCGCTGCATGCTGGCATGATGCAAATCAATATTATTTATTTCTATTGTCTTTTCCGCTGCACTAATCATTCTGTTCAACCTCTTTCTCTCAGATGTCCTATCGTAAGGTTCAGCCACATAATTAGGCTTTTAAAATAGTAATTAGTTATAACAAACCATCAAAATAAAAAAATATGGTCCTGCCATATGTGAATAAACATTGTGCAGTGCACGCTGCCAAGGGAAATACTGCCTTCCCTTAAGCAGCGGCACACAGAATTCTGTAAAGCCCCCTCTCGACAGAGGGGATGGAAAAAAGTCCGGTCATAGACTTAGTTCTATATTACTAAAGTTAGTATATCCTAATTATTTTTTCCTGTCAAGATTCCTGCTCTCGATAATTTTCCACTTCCGGGTGAAAACCTCTTTCCAAAGTCCCGGATGGAAAAGAATCAGCAGGGGAAAGAGTTCCAATCTACCGGCCAGCATATCAAAAATCAGAATACATTTGGAAAATGCATTCAGAAAGCTGAAGTTGGCAGCCGGTCCCACCAGTTCCAGGCCGGGACCGATGTTGTTAAAAGTAGCAGCCACCGCCGTAAAATTGGTGGTCAGGTCATAGTTTTCCAGAGAGATCAGAAGAACTGAGAAAGCAAAGATGATCATATAGGAGCAGAAATAGACATTAGTGGCTCTGACCACTTCATGTTCGATGGGTTTATCATCCATCTTTATTTTCTTGATACTCTTGGGATGGAGAAAAGAATTCAACTCCTTAAACACTGTTTTAATCAGTACCAGAATCCTGGAAACTTTGATGCCGCCGCCGGTGGAACCTGCACAGGCACCAATAAACATGAGCAGGACAAGAATCGTCCGGCTGGTCTGAGACCAGGTATTAAAATCCGCCGTGGAAAAACCAGTGGTGGTGATGATGGATCCCACCTGGAAGGCGGAAGTCCTAAGGGCATTGCTGAAGTTCATGGTCCTCACCAGATCACCGGTAATGGCCGCTACAGCAATCAGGATAATCAGGAAATAAGCCCTGACCTCCTCCATCTGAAATGCCTTCTTTACCTTTCTGAAAAGAATGAAATAATAGGCATTGAAATTCACGCCGAAAAGAATCATGAAAATCGTGATGACCCACTGCAGATATGGGGAGAAGCTTCCCATACTTGAATTGAGGAAGCCAAAGCCTCCGGTGCCGGCAGTGCCGAAGGTTGTCAGTAAAGCTTCATAAAAGGTCATGCCGCCGGCCATGAGAAGGATTGTCTCAATCACAGAGATTCCAAAGTAGATGACATAGAGAATTCTGGCTGTGTAGGCTACCTTGGGCACAAGCTTACCCACAGAGGGACCCGGGCTTTCTGCCTTCATGAGATTGAAGTTGCTGCCGCCGCTCAAAGGAATGATGGCTAAGAGGAAAACCAGTACGCCCATACCCCCGACCCAGTGGGTAAAACTGCGCCAGAACAGTGCTGTTCTGGAAAGCACTTCCACATCGGTCAAAATGCTGGACCCCGTCGTCGTAAAACCGGAGACTGTCTCAAAAAGAGCGTCTACAAAGGAAGGAATCTCCCGGGAAATATAAAAGGGAACAGCACCGAATATACTGAGAACAACCCAGCTTAAGGAGGTGGCAACCAGGCCTTCCTTCAGATAAAACACATCATTTCTGGACTTTCTGAAGGTAAATATAAAACCGACAGCCAGGCAGGCAGCAGCCGTAATCAGATAGTATATCCCTACCTTTTCCTGGTAGACCAGGGCTGTGATGCAGGGAAGCAGCAGCAAAGCTGCCTCTACCTTTAAAACCTGACCGATAATAATCCGGACGATTGAACTGTTCATGTTGACCTCCGCTATTTCAGTATATCCTTGATGTCCTTAAATCCAAAATCTTTGGTGACGACCATGACAGTATCACCCTTGAGAATCCGGTCATGCCCTCCTGGTATGATGATCTTCTCATTTCTGCTGATGAAGCACAAAAGCATATCTTTTTTAAGCTCCAGATCCTTCAGGGGAACATTGGTGACCTCCGACTCTTCCGCCACGTGGAACTCGATGGCCTCCACCCTGTGGTCAAACATATGGTAGAGGGTCTCAATGTTGTTGCTGGTGGAATTGGTCTTGGCACGAACATAGGCTATGATAGCCTCTGAGGTGATATATCTGGGATAGATCACGCTGCCCAAATCCAGTTTGGAGATTACACTCTTAAAATTAATTCTATTGATCTTCGTAATCACTTTGGCCTGGGATACCTGTCTGGCATAGAGGGTAAGCAGGATGTTCTCCTCATCAATGCCGGTGAGGGGAACAAAGGATTCAGCGTACTCGATGCCTTCCTCCTCCAGGAGATCCTGGTCGGTGCCGTCACCGTTGATGATGACTGCCTTGGGAAGGAGGATGGATAATTTCTCACAGCGGGTTTTGTCAATTTCAATAATCTTCACGTTAATGCCCATCTTGATCAGCTGACTGGCCAGGTAATAGGCTGCCTTACCGCCGCCGACAATCATGGTATTTTTTACCCGGTTGGTCTTGAAGCCGATGTGATCAAAAAAGCCTATGGTATCCTCCCGGGTTGCCACAAAGGAAAGAATATCATTTTCCTGAACGATAAAATCACCGCCCGGAATATAGACCTCGCCATCCCTCTCGATGGCGCACACCAGCACTTTGGAGGACATATCCCTGCGCAGGCCGGACACAGACTTACCATTCATGATATTTCCCTTCGGGACCTGAAACTTGATAATCTCTGCCTGACCGTGGGCAAATGAATTGACCTCCAGGGCTGAGGGCAGATAAAGGATTCTGGCCATCTCTCTGGATGCTTCCAGCTCCGGATTGATAATCATGGCCAGGTCCAGTTTATCGCGGAGATAGTCAGATTCTATATTGTAGTCCGGCGTGCGAACCCTGGCAATAGCAGCACAATGACCGACCCGTCGGGCGATGGTACAGCAGAGCAGGTTGAGCTCGTCAGACTCTGTCACCGCAATGATCAGGTCCGCCTTGTCAATGCCGGCCTCCATCTGCACACTGTAGCTGGCTCCATTCCCTACGATACCAAGGACATCGTAAAGATTGGCAATCTCAGTGACCACAGAACCCTCCTGGTCAATGATAGCTATGTCATGGCCTTCCCGGCTCAATCGTTCCACCAGGGTAATTCCAACCTTACCGCAGCCCACAATAATAATTTTCAATCCCACCTGATTTGCTTTTTTTCTACTGGGATTTAAAAATTCAAACATTATCTTTTCTCCTCATAAATAAATCAAGTTTCAACATGATGATATGCTTTAAAAGTCTTTCAAACGAACTATATTATATCAAATAATGACACCCTTTTAAAGGGATATTCTGAAGGCACATCCTTCTTTTTTACAATTGCTGCAGTCATGTCTGCCGGGACCGCAGGCCCTTTGGGCATTTCCTTTTAAGTCTGGACCGGTCTCTTCTGAAATAAAGCATCTGCCATCTTTTTCCGCTTCTTCCAGTTTGGATGCCACTGTGGCCGAGGCTGCATACAAGAGGCTTTTAGCCGGGATGAGGATGCCGGCTTCATTCAGAGTGACCTCCACTGATCTTCTGCTTTTGATGAGATTCAGAAGCCGTCTGATGGTATCGGGACCATCCTCACAATCCTCCGGGTAATAGACGGCCTGAAGCCGCAGACCTTGGTCAGCCAGCAGCCGGTCTGCCGTCCTCTCCATAGAAACGGAAGCATGAAAAAGACTGTCATTGATCATCTCATCCAGGAGATAAGCCTCCATCAGTTTTCCCTGTCCTGACAGAGTCTCCACCTGGCGAACTGTCTCCGGACATGCCCAGCAGAGAAAAACCAGCTGCTCTTCCATACAGTCTGCCGGCAAGATCCCGGTTTTAAACTCCTGATGCCCCATCATGATCAGCCCATGAAGCCGAACCACTGAGGAGGCCAGGGCAGCCACAGGCCTGATCTTCTTTCGGATATTCTGTTGTTCCCTGCCCGGTCCTTCGAGGTGCAGGCGGCGCAGAAAACGGTCCTGCCTGTACTCAAATCCGGGCTGAATCTCATAAATCATATCCCTGTCCCTGCAAATAATATTCACTCATATATTACCATATTCAGACTCTTTTGAAAAAACATATTGCAATCCCTGACAAGTAATGATATACTAACATTAATTAGTAATCCCTAACTAATAGTATTTTTATTCCGGCATCACATATCATTAATCTCAACCAACGTAATGTCAATGAAACAGTTTCTCCTCTACTGCCGGATCAACTCATGACAATCTGAATATAGACATGAGTCGAGCCAGGTGGAATGTCAGATCCGCCTGGCTCTATAATTATGCCCTGTTTCCAGGGATTTTTTCTTATGTTGTTTGATCTTATTATCTCTTCTGAAAATTTCTTATCATTACTGACTATTTAATTCTTGAAGCTGTGGATGGGTGCCGGGATTCTTCCGCCTCTGGCGATGAACTTCTCACAGCCGAAAGGATTGACCGGCATGATGGGCGCGTGGCCTAAAAGACCGCCGAACTCTACCTTCTCTCCCACCCCTTTTCCGATGACAGGGATAATTCTGACTGCTGTGGTCTTCTGGTTGACCATACCCAGGGCCATCTCGTCTGCAATGATTCCTGAGATAGTGGAAGCCGGGGTGTCTCCGGGAATGGCAATCATATCCAGTCCCACGGAGCAGACACAGGTCATGGCTTCCAGCTTCTCCAGACTGAGGGCTCCTGCCTCCACTGCGTCAATCATCCGCTGGTCTTCGCTCACCGGGATGAAAGCTCCGCTGAGACCTCCCACATAGGAGGAGGCCATGACGCCGCCCTTTTTCACCTGATCATTCAGCAGGGCAAGGGCTGCCGTGGTTCCCGGGGCACCGGCATACTCCAGACCAATCTCCTCGAGAATCTCGCCGACACTGTCCCCCACAGCCGGTGTGGGCGCCAGGGAAAGGTCGATAATGCCAAAGGGGATATCCAGCCGCCTGGAGGCCTCTCTGGCCACCAGCTGACCCACTCTTGTCACCTTGAAGGCAGTTCTTTTGATGGTCTCACAGAGCACCTCAAAGTCCTTATCTCTCACATTTTCAATGGCCCGCTTAACCACGCCGGGACCGCTGACGCCGACATTGATGACTGCGTCCGCCTCGGATACCCCGTGAAAAGCACCGGCCATAAAGGGATTATCATCGGGGGCATTGGTAAATACCACAAACTTGGCATTGCCGATACACTCCCGGTCACTGGTCATTCTGGAGGTCTCCAGAATGATTTCTCCCAGCAGTTTCACGGCATCCATATTAATACCGGTTTTTGTGGAGCCCACATTTACAGAGGCACATACCCGGTCAGTGCAGGACAGGGCCTTGGGCAGCGAGCGAATCAGCAGCTCATCAGCCGGAGTCATCCCTTTGTGAACAAGGGCAGAATAGCCGCCAATAAAATTCACATTTACCTCTTTGGCGCATTGATCAAGCACCCGGGCAATCCTGACAAAGTCATCGCTGTCCTTGCAGCAGGCTCCGCCCACCAATGCCACAGGGGTGATGGAGATCCGCTTGTTCACCACCGGAATCCCATACTCCTCCTCTATTTCCCTGCCAACTTTGACCAGGTCCCTGGCCTTGGTCGTAATCTTCTGATAAATTTTATCACAGACCACATCGACAGAGGAGTCCACACAGTCCAGAAGGCTTATTCCCATGGTGATGGTCCGGACATCCAGATTCATTTCATGAATCATCCGGTTCGTCTCTATTACCTCATTTAAATTCAACATAGCTGTCCTCCTTCGACGCCGGATCTAGATGCGGTGCATCATCTCAAAGATATCCTCATGCTGTACCTGAATCCTGCAGCCAATCTCGTCTCCAATCTGGTCCAGCTCACTGGACATATCAGAAAATGTCTTGACAACCTCCTCAGACTCCACCACCATCATCATGTTGAGATAGCCTGCAGTGATGGTCTGATTGATATCGAGAATGTTGATATGATTGTTGGCCAGATAAGTACATACCTTAGCGATAATTCCTACGGCATCCTTGCCGAGAACAGTGATAATTGATCGTTTTAACTGAGTGTCTGCCATCTGTCTTTCCTCCAAATTTACAGTGATAGGTTTAAACCTGACTTGCTATTCTTTCTTTGATGCCGTTTTCTTCCGGGGCTGTCCCACAGACAGTCTTTGTGCTCTTTTGCCCTCAGGGACATAAGCGGGTCCCTGTCAGGGTAGGCTCTGACCGGCTTGCCACCTGCAGGGTGAAATCGCTGTCCTCCGGCCGGATATTATGCATGATCAGTTCCAGTCTGACGGTCTCGTAGGCCAGGTCGGCATAATTATTCTCCTTGCTGAGATGTCCCAGCAGGATATGGCGGCTCTGACTGCCAATCACCTTAGACAGAAACTGCCCTGCCCTCTCGTTGGACAGGTGGCCGAAGTTGCCGAGAATCCGCCGTTTGAGCGGGTAGGGGTAGGGCCCCACCATCAGCATGTTAAGATCATGGTTGGCCTCCACAAGAAGAGTCTCACATCCCTGCATCTTCTCCACCAGGTAGTCATCGAAAGTGCCGAAATCTGTGACGGTTCCCACCTTAGAGTCCTCATCCTCAAAACTATAGCAGACCGGGTCCGCCGCATCGTGGAGGATCTCTGAAGCTTCCACCCTGACTCCTCCGATATTCATGGGTCTGTCCTTCTCGATGGAACAGAAGAGGTCCCGGTCAACCTTGCCCAGACCGGAGCTGGCCAAAATGGCGTCTATCGTCTTTGCCGTGGCGTAAACCGGCACAGAATATTTCCTCAGGAAAACACCGAGACCTGCGATGTGGTCATTATGCTCATGGGTGATGAAGATGCCCTGAATCTTTTCCGGTCTGACTTTCAGGCTGGTAAGCCCCTCCAGGATCTTCTTCCTGCTGACACCGGCGTCCACCAGAAAATGATTCTCCTGATTGCCGACATAAATGCAATTGCCGCTGCTTCCGCTGGCGATACTGCCTAAATACATATGTAAATCATCCTTATTTTATCAATAAACAAAATGATACAAGGTCTAAAAGGCAGGGATTAATATCGATAAAACATAATATGTATCACAACCTTCAGACCTTGATATCATATAACAATTTTAAAGATTCGTAAAGACAACATTTTCAAGGGATTGAACCTGGAATGGCTTCACAAATCTCCGCATCAGTTTCCATTCCTGCAGGCCTGTATGGCTCTGTCAACCTGGGCAGCCGTCTCCTGCCGGCCGGCTGAATTATCTATGACGACCTGGCATCTGTCCCGGTAATAAGAATCATCCTTCTGGCTGGCCATAACGGCTCTGGCCCGGTCCTCTGTGTATTCCCGGCCTTCCATCAGTCGTTTCACCCGGACTTCGGGATCAGCCCAGACATACCAGAAACTGTCAAAATCCTGGTCCATACCGGCCTCCAGCAGAAGGGCAGATTCGACGGCAATGATTCTTAAGTCCTGTCCCTGGTCCCGGGTGGTTATGGAGACAGGATCATTCGTTTCATTCTGCCCGGCCCCGGGTGCTGCCTCCCTGGCAAATGCGGCCATACGGTCCCGGATCTCCTGGATCGCATTGGGATGAGTGATGCCATTAAGCTTAGAAAGCTTGTCCGGATCTGAAAAAACAATGGCGGACAGCTTGGTCCGGTCTATGGTCCGGTCTTCCTTTAGAATCTCCTCCCCAAAGGCCGCCAGAATATCCTGATAGCTTTTTGCCCCCGGTTCCATGAGTTCGTGGGCCACCTGGTCGGAGAGGATAATCTTAGCCCCATGTTCTTCTTCGAGAATTTCCATCACAAGACTCTTGCCGGACCCGATCCCTCCGGTCACCCCGATTCTAAGAATCCGTCCTGCCGGTGAGGCTTTGGTTTTTTGCTCCATACTGCGCTCCTCCATTCAGATTGAAGAGGGTTTATTTCCTCTTTTTATTTGGCGTCATACCAGGTTTCGCCCTCCTCCACATCGACAGAGAGGGGAACGCTTAAGGAGGCGGCTCCCATCATCTCCTCTGTGAGGATCCGGGCAACCTGGTCCTTCTCATCCTGTCTGGTCTCAATCAGCAGCTCATCGTGGATCTGAAGGATCAGTCTGGATTGCAGTCCCTCCTCTTTAAGCCGTCTGCTGACCCGGATCATGGCAATCTTAATGATGTCCGCCGCCGTTCCCTGGATGGAGGAATTCATGGCTGCCCTCTCTCCAAAGCTCCTCTGGACAAAATTGCTGGAACTCAGTTCCGGTATGGGCCGGATTCTGCCATAGAGGGACTTCACATAGCCATGTTCTTTGGCGTAAGCCACATTTCCGTCCAGATAGGCCTTGATGCCCGGATATGTTTTGAAATATTTGTCAATGTATTCACTGGCTTCTTTCCTGGAGATTTTCAGATCCTCAGAAAGGCCGAAGGCAGAGATCCCGTAAACGATGCCGAAGTTGACCGCCTTGGCACTTCTTCTGAGCATAGGCGTCACCTGATCAAAGGGAACGCCGAACACCTGAGATGCCGTCATCCTGTGAATATCCTCCCCGTGTCTGTAGGCCTCAATCAGGTTCTGATCGTCCGCCATATGGGCTAAAACCCGCAGTTCAATCTGGGAATAATCCGCACTGACAAAGAGGCATCCCTCCTCCGGTACAAAGACCTTGCGGATCTCCCGGCCCAGGGGCAGGCGGATGGGAATATTCTGAAGGTTGGGATCAGAACTTGACAACCTTCCTGTGGCTGTCACTTTCTGATGGAAAATGCCGTGAATCTTACCGTCATCCCGGATAAAAGCCGCCAGACCGTCGGCATAGGTGGATTTCAATTTGGTCAGCTGCCTATACTCCAGCACATCAGCCACAATGGGATAGTCCGGCGCCAGCTTCTGCAGCAGGTCAGCACTGGTGGAATAACCGGTCTTGGTCTTTTTGGCAAAGGGCATCTTCATGTCCTCGAAAAGGATGACTCCCAGCTGCTTGGGAGAATTAATGTTGAATTCTTTGCCGGCCTGCCGGTGAATCCTGGCTTCCAGTTCCTCGATCCGGCCCACCAGACGGTCTCCGTAGTCCTTTAAGGCGTCTTTCTCCACGGTGATGCCGTATTTTTCCATGTCGTACAGAGTGGGAACCGCAGGTCTCTCTATCTCCTGGTAGAGAGACATCATCCCTTGATCAGAGAGTTTTTTCTGCAAAAGTCCTTCAGTCAGGCAAGGCACTTCCGCCAGAGATACCGCCAGGAGAACCATATTACTATCATTCTCTGAAAACACCTGGCCCAGGTCTTTTTTCCCGCAAATCTCTTTTCTGGAGGGCAGTACCTTGTCCAGATAGAGGTTGGAAAGGTCGTCATAATCATAGGAAGACTGGAGGGGATTAATCAGATAGGCCATGAGACCCACATCCTGAATCTGCTTCTCATAGTTTCTGGCATCCTCCAGCTGATGAAGCAGCTGTTTGTAATCCAGAACATCCAGAATGACTCCCTGCTTCAGGCTCTCCAGAAGCTTGTCCATCAGCCAGGAAGCGGTCATGGGAGACTGGCAGAGAAGAATCGCTCTCTTCTTGTCATAGGCCAGAGAAATGCCTCGTAAAGTGGGATCTGCGGCCTCACCTGCCGGCCGCTGCCAGCAGGGACCTCCGCCGATCAGCCCCAGTCCAGCCCTGCCGGACTCGGTGATCTGCCGGAAGATTTCCTCAGCCCGATTCGGATCACGGATAATCTCAGCCATAGCCTGGCCGTCCTCCCGGGCATCCTGCTCTTCCTGGTCCTCAAAGTATTTGTAAAGGCTTTTCAGTTCCAGCTTTTTAAAGAGCTGATAGGCCTGCTGGTTAAAAAGTTGTCCCAGCCTGGCATCCCGGAATTGATAATCCAGCAGACAGTCTGTCTTGATGGTGGCCAGGTCTTTGCTCAGCAGCGCCAGATCATAGTATTTCTCCAGATTGTTCCTGGCTCTGACAGGCTTTATTTCCTCCAGATGGTCATGGGCATTTTCAATGGAATGGAATTCCTGGATGATCTTTCCTGCCGTCTTCTCTCCGATTCCCGGCACGCCGGGAATATTGTCTGACGGGTCCCCCATCAGGCCTTTCATATCAATAAACTCCCTGGGAGTAACCCCATAGAGTTTCTCCACATCCTCTGCGTAGTACTCTTCCGTGACGGTGGTCCTCCCCTTAGTCTTGGGAATCTTAATCTTGACTTTTTCTGTGGCCAGCTGCAGCAAGTCCCGGTCACCGGAAACCACTGTGACATCCAGGCCTTCTTTTTGGGCATCCACGGAAATGGTTCCCAGGATATCGTCTGCCTCCAGGCCGGCCTGGGTCACTACGGGAACCTCCATGGACTGCAGGATCTCCTTGATCAGGGGGACCTGCTCATGGAGTTCCTCCGGCATGGGCTTCCTGGTTCCTTTATATTCCTGATACATTTTGTGGCGGAAGGTGGGCTCCTTCCGGTCAAAGGCAACCAGCAGGTGGCTGGGCTGTTCTTCTTCTATATAGCGGATCATCATATTGAGAAATCCCAGCACAGCATTGGTGTGCACTCCCTCTGCATTGGTGAGCGGGGGCAGGCCGAAAAAGGCTCTGGTCAATATACTGTGGCCATCCAGGAGCATAATTTTATCTGACATATCTATCCTCCGTCCTATGATTGTATGTCCTTTTCATTCTCAGGCTGCCGGGTCACGGCATCCTGCCAGAAATGGGATTATCCGAATAATCTCAATTGCCGAGAAAGGCTTCATAGCCCTTCATGGCCTCGTAAAGGTCGGCTTTGCTGATGACTTCCCAGGGGGCATGCATGCTGAGCACAGCCACGCCGCTGTCCACCACCTGCATCCCGTAGAGGGCTGCAATATAGGCGATGGTGCCGCCTCCGCCATAATCGACCCTGCCAAGTTCCGCGGTCTGAAAGGCCACCTTGTTTTCGTCAAAGATCCGGCGCAGGAAGGCGAGATACTCTGCATTGGCGTCGTTGGAACCGGATTTCCCCCGGGCGCCGGTATATTTATTGAGGACAAGGCCCCTGCCCAGATAGGCAGCATTTTTCTTTTCAAAGGCCTCACTGTAAGCCGGGTCATAGGCAGCGCTGACATCAGAGGACAGCATCCTGGACCGGGCCAGGGTCCGGCGTACGGCCAGATTTCCCTCGACACCGCACAGGGCCAGCAGTTCAGCCACTGCATTTTCAAAGAACATGGACTCCATGCCTGTGGCACCTACGCTGCCGATTTCTTCCTTGTCCACCAGGAGACAGCAGGATGTCCGGTCTACATCTTCGGTCTGAATCATCGCCAGGAAGGACGGATAAGCGCAGACCCGGTCATCATGGCCGTAACCGGCAATCATGCTCCGGTCCAGGCCGCAGTCCCTGGCCGGTCCCGCCGGAACCACTTCCAGTTCCGCTGAGAGGAAGTCCTCCTCCTCTATCCCGTACTTCTCCTGAAGCAGGCGGAGAATATTGGCCTTTACCTTCTTCTTGTCCTCCTCCTCAAGATCTTCCCTGTCCAGAGGCCTGCTGCCCACCAGGATATCCAGCTTTTCGCCTTCCACGACTTCCGCCGCTTTCTTCTGAAGCTGCTTTCCTGCCAGGTGGATGAGCAGGTCGGTAATATAGAGTACAGGGTCATCAGGGTCCTCTCCAATATTGACAGAAACCACGGCGCCGTCTTTCATGGCAACGACCCCATGGAGGGCCAGGGGCAGGGTAACCCACTGGTATTTTTTCACCCCGCCATAATAATGGGTATCCAGATAAGCCAGGTCCGTATCCTCATAGAGGGGATTCTGCTTCAGATCAAGGCGTGGAGAATCAATGTGAGCACAAAGGATATTCATCCCTTCCGTCAGAGGCTTTCTGCCGATCTGGAACAGGGCGATGGTTTTGCCCATACAGAGGGAATAGACCTTGTCCCCTGCCTTTAAGGGAGGCTGGTCTCCATCAATCAGGTCATCCATGTTCCGGTAACCCGCCGCCTCTGCCTCCTTCTTAAAAAAGGCCGCGCATTCTCTCTCTGTCTTATTTTCACTGATAAAGGTCCGATAGCCTGAAGCCAGCTTATCAAGGGCCTTAAGATCCTTCTCCTGATAAGTCGTCCAGCAGTTCTCTCTTTTCATCTTAAGTCATAGTCCTTTCTGTCCTAAGTCCGCCTGCAGGCAAGTCATTTTTTTCGGCCGGCTGCAGGCTTTGCATAAGGAATTCGCGCCGCTTGATGCGGCGCGACCCTTCTTTCATAATTTTGTGGTATTTCCAGAAGTAATCTGTGATTATCTGTCTCCGTAATTGACATTGATCACTTTCAGCTCGTCATCACTGAGGCTGTCCAGATCCATGTCCGGCAGCTCCGGATGAACAATCTCCTTCTGGTCCTCGGGATCCAGAGCAAATGTCACCAATAAAGTATCCTCAGTGACAGAGTCTCCGTTCTTCACATAGACTTCCTGAACGGTTCCGTTAACCTTGGAAGCGACGGCAGTCTCCATTTTCATGGACTCGATCACCATCAGGGGCTGGTTCTTCTTTACATGGTCGCCGGCCTTGATCTGTATGTCACAGATGGTGCCCGGCAGGGTGGCTCCCAGATGGCCCGGATTCTTGCGGTCAACTTTCAGCTGGTTATCCTTCTTCACATCAAAGTTTTTATCCAGGATACGAATCTCCCGGAGGAAACCGTTGACCTCAAACTGCATGGTGTGGTAGCCCTGATCATCCATCTCCGTCTCGGTGACAAATTTGATGGATGTATCAATACCATCATCAATCTGAATGACTGTCTCCTCGCCGGGCCGCAGTCCGTAGAAGTAGACGTGGCTCTCCAGCTTGGATACATCATTGTAAGCTTCAAAGTGTTCACAGTAGTCCTCATAGACTCTGGGATAGAGGGCATAGCTCAGGGTCTTCTGCTCCATGACAGCCTCGTCCTCCATGCTGTCCATGTAGTAATTACTCTTCAGGAAATGGGCGATGGCGTCAAAATCCAGGTCTGGCAGAAGGCTTCCCGGCCGCACAGTGATGGGTTCCTGTCCTTTGAGGACAAGCTTCTGCATTTTCTCAGGGAACCCGCCCTCAGGCTGCCCGAGCTCTCCGCGGAAGTACTGAATCACCGAGTCGGGGAAGATCAGGTCCTCTCCCTTCACGAAGATGTTTTCCTTGGTCAGGCGATTCTTCCACATGAAGATTGCCAGGTCTCCCACCACCTTGGAGGTGGGGGTCACCTTGATGATATTGCCCAGGAGGTCATCTGCCTCCTTGTAAAGTTCTTTCACCTCACCAAAATTCTTACCGCCGCCTATGGCTTCCACCTGGGCCTCAAAGTTCGAGTACTGGCCGCCGGGGATCTCATATTTATAGATCTCGGAATCCGGAGACCGGACATCGCTCTCGTAGACCTGGAAGGCTTTTCTCTCATGGCGGTAGTAATCGTCGAGCACCAGCAGACCTTCCGGATCGATTTTTGTATCCCGTTTCGTTCCCCTGAGGATCTCCACCAGGGTGTTGAGGGATGGCTGACTGGTCAGGGAACTCATGGAACCGATGGCGCAGTCCACGATATCCACACCGGCCTCGGCCGCCATCAGGTAGGTGGCAATACCGTTGCCTGTGGTGTCGTGGGTGTGGAGATGGATGGGGATCTTTACCTCCTGCTTCAGGGCCGTAATCAGCTCTTTGGCAGAGTAGGGCTTGAGCAGGGCTGCCATATCCTTGACGGCAATCACATGGACGCCCATCTCTTCCAGTTCCTTTGCCTTGCGGCAGTAGTAGTCCAGAGTAAATTTCTTCTGAGCAGGGTCCAGGATATCTCCGGTATAACAGATGGTTCCCTCCACGATCTTGCCTGCTTTAAGTACTTCCTCCACAGGAAGCTTCATATTTTCCAGCCAGTTCATACTGTCATAGATGCGGAAAATGTCCACCCCATGGTCAGAGGAAACCTTGATGAACTTTCGGATGACATTGTCCGGATAATTGGCATATCCCACCACATTGGCGCCCCGCAGCAACATCTGAATCATGACATTGGGCATCCGCTCCCTGAGCAGATCCAGCCTTTTCCATGGGGATTCTTTGAGGAAACGGTACATGGTATCGTAGGTGGCCCCGCCCCAGCACTCGATGGAGTAGGCGTCCTTCAGATAGAGGTTGGTCGCCCGGGCAGCACCTGCCACTTCCTTGGTCCTCATGCGGGTGGCCAGCAGGGATTGCTGACCATCTCTCATGGTGGTGTCAGTCACATATAATTTTTTATCCCGATAAATCTTCTGTGTAAATTCCCTGGCCCCCATACGCAGATAATCATCCCTGGTTCCGTAGATGGTCTTGCTGGTATCAATACTGGGTACGATACGGTCTTCCAGGAAGGGCTTGGGGCCAGGATTGACATTGACCATCTTGTTGGAAAGGAATTCCAGGATCTTGGTGGTCCGGTCCAGTTTATAGTGAAGTTCAAAAAGCTCCGGCGTCTCCTCGATAAAGGTGGTAAAGCATTTTCCCTGATGGAAGACCTCATGGTTGAGGACATTGATCAGGAAAGTGATATTGGTCTTGACTCCGTGAATCCGCATCTCCCGCAGAAGACGGACCGACTTGCGGATGGCACCCTCAAAGGACCGATCATGGGAACATCCCTTGACCAGAAGGCTGTCATAGTAGGGTGTAATGATGGCGCCGGCGTAGGCATTTCCCCCGTCGAGACGGATGCCGCTGCCGTTGCCGGACCTGTAGAATTCAATCTTGCCGCTGTCCGGGATGAAATGATTCATGGGATCTTCCGTGGATACCCGGACCTGGATGGCGTAACCGCTGCACTTTACTTCATTCTGGGAGTAAATGTGGATATCCGGGCTGTTTAAGGGGTAGCCCTCGGCGATCATGATCTGGCACACCACGATATCGATGCCGGTCACCAGTTCGGTGACGGTATGCTCCACCTGAATCCTGGGATTCATCTCGATAAAATAAGCATTTTCCTCCTGGTCCACCAGGAACTCCATGGTACCTGCATTGGTGTATCCCACCCTGCGGGCCAGCCGTTTGGCTGAGTCCATAATCTTCTTTCTGGTCTCCTCGGAGATGGACCAGGCAGGGGCAAATTCGATCACTTTCTGGTTTCGTCGCTGAAGGGAACAGTCCCTGTCATAAAGATGTACGATATTCCCATAGTTGTCCCCCAAAATCTGCACTTCAATATGCTTGGGATGATGAAGATATTTCTCTATGAAAAGTTTTGACTCTCCGTAGGCCCGGATGGACTCGCTGTCAGACTTTCTGAAGGCGCCGGGCATCTCCTCGGGACTATAGACGATTCGCATGCCGCGGCCTCCGCCTCCATTGCTGGCCTTGATCATGACCGGATAACCGATCTCGTCAGCAATTTTTATGGCGGTTTTCTCATCCCGGATGGCATAGTCATTGCCTGAAATAACAGGGACCCGGCTTTCTCCGGCTGCCTTCTTGGCGGAGATCTTATCCCCCATAATATTCATGGATTCCACAGTGGGGCCGATAAAGACGATGCCGTTGTTCCTGCATGCCTCGGCAAACTCCGGATTCTCGGAGAGGAAACCATATCCGGGATGGATGGCATCCACTTTTTTCTCCTTGGCAATCTGAATGATTTTGGGAATATCCAGATAGGCGTCGATGGGTCCCTTGTTGGGATCCAGAGGATATGCCTCATCAGCCTTGTTGCGGAAAAGGGCATACCGGTCCTCCTTGGAGTAAATCGCCACGGAACTGATATTTAACTCAGACAGGGCCCGAAAGATTCGGATGGCAATCTCTCCCCGGTTGGCTACCAGTACTTTTTTAAACTTCTTAATCTCAAAATTGGTCATGGATGTTCCTCCGGTTTATCAACCTGGTCAGGCAGTTACTTTCTTTCTTCCTTCATGGAAATCAGCTGCTGGATCAGAGCGACTGTCCCGTCTATACCCAGAACACTGCTGTCCATACTGTAATGATAGCTTCTGAAATCTCCCCATTTCTTGGAGCTGTAATAATTATAATAGCTGGCCCTCTGCTTGTCTGTTTTCGTCGCAACCTCCTTCACCTTGTCCATGGGAATCTCATAGATGTCATGAATTCTCTTTTCTCTGAAGGACATGGGGGCGTGGATAAAAAGATTCAGCTTATTGTCATAATCCTTTAGGGCATAGTCAGCACAGCGGCCGACGATTACGCAGGGACCTTCATCGGCCACCTTTTTAATGGCGTCAAAAGAGGCTAAAAACACCTTCTGGTTGAGAGGCATGTCAAAAGAAGCTGCGTTGTAGCCTAAAGCATAGGGGTCCATCACCAGAGAATAAAGAAAACTGGTGGTCGGTTTCTCATCAAAATTCTCAAATAAATCTTCACAGAGGCCGCTCTCTTTGGCCGCTATTTTCAGCAGTTCCTTATCATAAAAAGGAATCTGATAGCTCTCGGCCAGTTTTCTGCCAATCTCTCTTCCTCCGCTGCCAAACTGTCTTCCTATAGTTATTATCGTATTCATGCCGTCGCCTCCCCTGAAAAATAATCAATCACGAATATTATACTACAGAATTCTGACATTATCCACCGTCAGGTTACTGGTCAAATTGGCTGTCGCATTAAAGCGGAAGCTTTGTTAACGTATAAAGGCAAGGATCCCCCATGTCCTGTGTTGTGTCAGTTGTTGGCATCTGTGCGTCTGATGTCGGACTGAAAATCAGTCCGTCCCAGAACGCACAGACACCACCAAATGACAAACACGTTAGACATGGGGGACCCTTGTCTTTATCTTAAGTTCCTGATCCGCTTTAATGCGACAGCCCTGTTTTAGCGAACAAAACTCTCTTAAATCTAATCAGTGCTTTGATGTGCCGCCTGTGACTCTGTCACTAGCAACAATTATATTTACAGACTTTTTATAATCGTCTTTTAGTTTTTATTCTTCTGTCGTTCCGCCGGCAAGTCCATGCTCAGCCAGGTAGTCCCTGCCTGTCTGCAGATCCAGATCGAGCTGGCTTCTCAGTGCATCCAGACTGGCAAACTTTCTTTCCGGCCTGGTGTGGTGGAGCAGCTCCACCCTGACGTCGTTGCCGTAAAGGTTGCCGTCATAATCAAAAATATAGGTCTCCACATTAAGTTCTGACTGATCCTGCACTGTGGGTTTCACTCCCACATTGGTCATACCGAACCAGGTCCTCCCGCTCTCAAAGATCCGGGAGATATAAACTCCCTTGGGAGGCAGCAGCTTCTCCGGCGGCGGCAGTAGATTGATGGTGGGCACCTGAATTTTCCTGCCCAGTTGTTTTCCCCGAACGACAGAGCCGCTGATACTGAAGGTCCTTCCAAGAAGTCTCCGGGCGGTTTCCATATCCCCTTTTTTCAGGCAGGCCCGGACTCTTGTGCTGCTGACATCCCGGCCGTCCATCTGCAGTTTGTCAATGACAATCAGCCGGTAGCCGAATTCCTCCTGGTATTTCTGGAGGTCCTTCACACTGCCGGACCGCTTCTTACCAAAATGGAAATCTTTTCCGACCACCACCAGCTTAGCCCCGGCCCTGCCCACCAGAACATCCCGGATGAAGCGCTTGGGCGTCAGGGCGGCAAAATCTTTGGTAAAGGGATGTTCCACCAGAATATCCACATCCATCTGTTTGAGAATCCTGTGTCTCTCCTCTTTGGTGTAGATCTGACGGTAGCCCTCATCACCCTTAAGGGTCATCCTGGGAGGGCGGTCAAAGGTGAATACCATGCTGGAAAAACCCTGTTCCTTTGCCTCCACAACCTGCCAGATCAGAAGTTGGTGTCCTCTGTGGATCCCCTCAAATTTGCCGAGAGCCACAGCAGTATTATGAAAATGAAATTCAGAATTTGTAATGTGTTTCATGTCTGTCTCCAACCCTGCTACAGAAAAAGTTTCACAGGTTTGATTCTTTTTAACCCATCGGAAAGGTAGACGCCGATGAACCGTCCTTCTTTGTCATAAATCCTTACGGTCTCTTCCAGGAGCAGCTTACGGTCCGGACTGCCATCCGGACAAGTCAGCAGGGAAAAATCCAGAGGATTGCCGTTATAGAGAAGTTTCTCCCCTTCCTCTTTGACTGAAAGGGCTGGCAGATCGGAAAACATCTGCTCTATGGGAATAAGGGCTTCATCAAGCCGTTCTTCCCTGACCATCTCTTCCAGCCGGTCCAGACTGATGGCTGTCTCCAGGGTGTTTTTTCCCACCCTGGTGCGCTGCAGTGCTTCCAGGCAGCCGCCGCAGCCGGCCTTCCTGCCGATGTCCCGGCAGAGACTTCTTATGTAAGTTCCCTTGGAACAGGTCACGGAAAATGTAACCCTGGGCAATTGTATTTCTTCGATACGGATCCCATAAATCTCCACCGGGCAGGGCTCTCTTTCCACAGTGATGCCCTGGCGGGCCAGTTCGTAGAGCTTACGGCCCCCGATCTTCTTTGCAGAGTACATGGGCGGCACCTGCTGATAGCTGCCCACGAAGGATGTCATCATTTCCTGAATCTCCTTTTCCCCGACTTCCACCGGAGCAGATGCGGTCACCTGTCCGGTCGTATCTTCCGTGTCTGTCTCAAGACCCAGCAAGAGAACTGCCCGGTACTCCTTATCCCAGTCCTCCAGCATACTGCAGATTCTGGTCGCCTTTCCCAGACAGACCGGGAGAACACCTTCCGCCGCAGGGTCCAGGGTTCCTGTATGACCGATCTTCTTCTGATGGAGGATCCCCCTCATACGGGCAACTACATCATGGGAAGTATAGCCTTTTTCTTTATAGATATTTAAGATTCCGTTAATCATCATCTTCCTTTGCCGGATCCTCCAGCTGAAGTTCCACTTCCCGGGCAATATTCATCACAATATCCCTGACTTCACCCACAATGGTACAACCCGCCGCCTTCACATGGCCGCCGCCGCCAAAGGTCCTGGCGATCTTGCTGACGTCCACCCGGTCGGATGACCTGAGACTGGCTTTGAAACTGCCGTCCTCCAGCTCATAGAGAAAGAGGGCACAGTCCACCTTCTCAATCAGTCTGAGCTGGTCGATGATCCCGTCCATATCGCTGGCATCCACCCCATAGAACTTCATCTCTTTCCGCCTGATCCTGGAAAAAATCATCCTGCCGTCCAGGACCATGATACTCTCCATGAGGGCTCTTCCGAGAATCTGAGCCTGGATGTAGGTACGGCGGTAGAAGGATCCGTCGATGATCTCCTCAGAATTCACACCCTTCTCCAGCAAGGCTCCCGCAGCCTCCATGGTCATTCTGCCGGTATTAGTGTGGGCAAAGACGCCGGTATCATGTACAATTCCCGTGTAGAGAGCTTCAGCACAGGGAAGGGAGATCCCTTCCTCCCCCATCAGGTAAAAGAGGATCTCACAGGTGGAAGAAGCCTCCGGCACCACCAGACAGATATCCCCGAAGCCCTCATTAGTCATATGATGGTCGATACAGATCCGGTTATCCGCCCCCAAAAAATAGTTTTTATAATGGTGGATCCTGTCAGGATCAGAGCAGTCCAGTGCAAGATAGAGATCAAATGTCTCCCCTTCCTTTTTGAACTGGCGGATCCGATCTGCCCCCTGGAGATACCTGAATTTATCACTGATGCTGTCGAGGAAAACCGTGGTCTTTTTTCCTGGAAAATGCTCCTGAATATAAGTCTGCATGGCAAGACATGCCCCGATACAGTCTCCGTCAGGATTTCTGTGTCCGGAAATACCAATGGACCCGGCCTGGGAGATCCTGTGTAAGATCTCCTCTCTTTTCCGGGAAAAGGCCTCTGACCTCATATCGTCTATCCTATATTCAGAAGTCATATTCAGGCTCCTTCCTCTCCTTTATGGAGCTCCGCTGTGATCTCATCGATCTTCCTTGACATATTGACACCATATTCGATGGACTGGTCAAGAATAAACCGGATGTCCGGAGTATTTCTCAGATTGACACTGTGGGCGAGCTCCCGCTTGATATAGCCATGGGCGCTCTTGAGCCCGGAAAGCGTATCTTTCTGCGCTTCCTCATCACCGAGTACGCTGATGTAGGCTTTGCATGTCTTGAGGTCCGGAGCCACCTCCACTGAGACGACGCTGGTCATGGGACTGATGCGGGGATCCTTGATCTCCCGGGATATAATCCTGCTCAGCTCCTTGAGTACCTCCGAATTAATTCTTGTATTTTTAACACTGTTTTTTCTCATGATTATTTCCCCCTGTAAATTCATTCCCAAAGGGTCTTTTAGCGAGGAACCTCTTCCATGACAAAGGCCTCGATCTGGTCTCCTTCCTTGAGGTCGTTATATTTCTCAAAGACAATACCACACTCAAAGCCGGACTTCACTTCCTTCACATCGTCCTTAAATCTCTTCAGAGAGGCCAGTTTTCCTTCATAGATGACGATGCCGTCACGCACGATCCTGGCGCCTGCATCTCTGGAGACAATACCGTCGGATACATAGCAGCCGGCGATAGTTCCGATGCCGGAAGCCTTATAGGTCTGGCGAACTTCCAGATGACCGATAATCTTCTCCCGGAATACCGGGTCAAGCATACCCTTCATAGCCGCCTCGATGTCTTCAATGGCATTGTAGATGACACGGTAAAGTCTCATGTCGACCTTCTCACGCTCCACAGCGGATTTGGCCTGGGTATCCGGACGGACATTAAAGCCGATGATAATGGCGTTGGACGCGGAAGCCAGAGTGACATCGGATTCGTTGATGGCTCCGACACCGCCGTGGATGACATTGATCTTCACTTCCTCGTTGGAAAGTTTGGTCAGACTCTGACGCACTGCTTCCACAGATCCCTGAACGTCTGCCTTGACCACCAGATTCAGCTCTTTGACATTTCCTGCCTGGATCTGGTTGAAGAGATCGTCCAGAGACAGTTTTGTCTTGGTATCCTCAAGCATTTTCTCACGGCCGTAAGCCACAAAAGCCTCTGCCGTGGAACGAGCTTCCTTCTCATTATCATGGGCCATCATGACTTCACCGGAGAAGGGAACGTCATTCAGTCCAAGAATCTCCACCGGTGTAGACGGACCTGCCGTCTTGACCCTGCGGCCCTTATCATCGATCATGGCACGAATGTGGCCATAGGCATGACCTACATTGACACTGTCACTGACATGCAGAGTACCTTTCTGGATGAGGATGGTAGCCACAGGACCCCGGCCCTTGTCCAGTTTGGCCTCAATGACAAGACCTCTGGCTTTGCGGTTGGGGTTGGCCTTAAGCTCCAGCACCTCTGCGGTCAGGGTAATCATCTCAAGAAGATCGTCGATGCCCTCTCCGGTTTTGGCGGAGACAGGCACAAATACAGTACTTCCGCCCCAGTCTTCCGCGATCAGACCATACTCTGTCAGCTCCTGCTTCACCCGGTCTACATTGGCTCCTTCTTTATCAATCTTATTGACGGCAACAATAACCTCAACCTCTGCAGCCTTGGCATGGTTGATGGCCTCGATGGTCTGAGGCATCACGCCGTCGTCAGCAGCCACCACAAGCACAGCAATATCCGTAGCCTGGGCTCCCCTCAATCTCATGGAAGTGAAGGCTTCATGTCCCGGAGTATCCAGGAAGGTAATCCTCTGTCCATTAATCTTGACCACAGAAGCACCGATGTGCTGCGTGATTCCTCCTGCCTCGCCGGCGGTCACATTGGTGGAACGGATGGCGTCAAGAAGGGAGGTCTTGCCGTGGTCTACATGGCCCATGACACAGACAACCGGCGGTCTTCCCACCATCTTCTCCTCGTCCTCTTCATCCTCCTTGAGGAGTTCCTCGATCACGTCAACCTTCACTTCTTCCTCGGCGATACAGTTGTAGTCGAGGGCAATCTCAGCCGCCTGATCGAAGTCGAACTCGGTATTGATGGTCACCATCTGACCAGCCATAAAGAGCTTTTTGATGATCACTGCCGGAGTCACCTTACAGGCCTCAGCCAGGGCTTTCAGAGATACCGGATTCGGCAGAGTGATGTTGCGGATCACATCCTCCTTGGGCTCCTGCTTCTTGGGTGCCTGAGGCTGGGGCTGCGGCTTTCTGCCTTTTGGCCGTCTCTGGCTGTTGTTATTGTTGAAATCTGTTCTATTGTTATTTCTACGGTTGTTATTCCTGCCGCCGCGGTTCTCTCTGCCTTCACCGTTCCTCTTGTTCTGATTCTCACGGTTGTGCTCACGGTTGATCTCGTGGCGGTTTTCCTTTGCGTTTCTGGATTCTTTTGCATTTACCGGTTCTGCGGAGTAGGCCATACCGCCGCGGTTGTCTCTGCGGTCATTTCTCGGCCCCCGGTTGTCACGACCACCGTCGGTACGATTGTAGCCGCGGTTGTCACGGCCGCCCTCGCCACGATTGTAGCCGCGGTTGTCACGGCCGCCCTCGCCACGATTGTAGCCGCGGTTGTCACGGCCGCCCTCGGTACGATTGTAA
>JBGUIF010000009.1:0-3628 GCA_045112755.1 Anaerobutyricum sp. | reverse complement strand
TCCTGTAGGCTCATCAGCCAATAAATATGGTGGCTTATTTGCCAAGGCTCTTGCAATCGCGATTCTTTGTTGTTCCCCTCCCGACATCCTGTTTGGAAATTCTTTATCTCTTCCTGCCATACCCACCTGTTCTAACAGTATCTTTGTTCTTTCTTTTTGCTCATCTCTTGGCATACCTTTATACCTCATTGGTAACTGAATGTTTTCGCCTGCACTAAGATCAGGAAGAAGGTAGAACGATTGAAAGATATAACCGAATAATGCATTTCTATACTTGGCAGCTTCTTTTCTGCTAAGTATTTCTGCATTAATCCCTTCTACCAGATATTCTCCCGATGTCAGATTATCAATGAGTCCGATTATGTTGAGCAGAGTCGTCTTCCCGCAGCCGGATCTTCCGAACAGAATTATAAATTCTCCCCGTTCTATGCGAAGGTTCACGTTCTCCAAAACATTCTTATCATTGCCATTTGTATTGTATGTCTTGTAGGCATTCCTTAGTTCAATCACAGCTTATCTCCTAGTTGCAATGCAACAGATCACTTATGCGGAGTCTCATAATCCGCACGCACACAGGTATAACCATTGCTGCCGTAAGAATCAGCAGAATCAGCATATCAGTAGCTATCACGCTACAACTAAGTTTGACAGGAAACATGGTATCAAAGGGATACTTCTTTACTGCGACAGCGCCAATAATGCAGCCGATAATTCCTCCTGTCAGAATTAAAATCATGACCTCACACGTGCTACCACGAATCAATTCCCATTCAGTTGCCCCTAGAGCCAATCTTATGGCATAATCGCGCGCCCTCTTACGCAATATCATCCTCATAGCACCAATCATGCCAAGTGCAGCGATCAATAAAAGCAAAATGCCGGTTTCTCCAAGATAGGCAGGTATCATGACTGAGTAGTTATGATATTTAGCTGCTTCCTGTATAAGACTACCTACAGAGAACGTATATCCCCCGTCGCCTATTTTCTCGAGGTATCTTAACGTTTTCCACAGTAGCTCCCCATTATCAGACAACTCACCATCGTCAAGCGAAAAGCTTGTAACTACATGATCTTCCTTGCGAAGATCATCATATACATTCTTTGAAAAACATGAAAACAGCAATACGTCATCCATACTGATTGCTTCCCCGTCTATTGTTGTTATCAATGATCTACCGCTTATAGACTCTGGCATTGGTTTCACTTCGTAAGGATGTCCCCAATAATAGAGTATGCCATTCACAGCAGAAACACTATCGTTGAAAAAGACAATATCAGCTGTAAGTGACGAAAAGAATTTGCTTGATACATATACAACATCCTTACTTAGTTCGTCTTCATCCATAGTCATTATGAAAGCATTAGTGACATCATCACCTGAAGCATAAGCTGTAGTACAGTATGCCGTATAGTGAAATGCACCATTCGTGATTTCTCTTAAAGAGTGTATCTCTGCATTGCTAAGCACAAGGCTTGAAGTGTTCTCATTGTTCGGGTGAGCCTCTATATTAACCCTACCGCTCTGTATTGAATTGTTTGCATTTTCGATTGCCATACGCGCTGAGGTAACATGACTTAGTGAGTATGTAAACAGAGCTACACAGAGCGCGAGTTGCACAGCAATAAAGCAGTATGCACGTCTTTCTATATAAATGTAGCGGATAGCATCTTTGATCATGCTGTTCACACCCTCTCTTCCAATAGATCTGCTATACACGTCCTGTTGATCCTACGAGCTATCAATGACGCGAGCATCACCACGAAAGCAATGGAGAATACTGATATAGCCACGCAGCCTCCAATGTCAAATCTGATCTCATTGGTCAGCCCCGCTGTAGCCATTATCTTAGGAAATGTGATAAACAGTGCGATAACCGCTGTTACACCAGCAGGTATAAAATCACACAGAATAATCTGCAATATATCAAAATACTGCGCTCCGTATGCCCGTCTGATGCCATAGCGAGAAATATGGGTATGCATCTCGCTTATCAGTACAATAACAGTATTAAGTATTCCGATAATAACTGCTATTATCCCTACCATACTTCTTGTAAGGATCATGTCGATTACGAAGTTTTCCGTCTCGTCTGCACTAATTACAGAATTGTTTATCTCTATTACTCTTAGGTCAGGAAAGAATGTGTTCGCTTTTGTAATAAATGCCTCTATGGCCTCCCTTTCCCCTCCTATTGTCTGCTGTATGTAATAATCTGGGTAAAGCACATTCATTTCTTCGTATGGGATCTGAATGATGCTTCCCCTGATGGCAGTGCGTATGATTCCCTCGACGGTATACCCCTGTCCATGTATAAAAAAAGTATCCCCAACGTGTATTCCAGTTGAACCAGCCAGGTTATCCGATATGACGCATTGTCTTTCCTTATCAAAGTTTTTGTCAGTGCCCACATTCTTCTCTTGTGCTTCATCTGCAAGCGACTTTTCGGAGGTAACAACAACTGGAAATATCACTCCCCTATATACTATTACATCGTCAAATCTTGCATTGATATATTGCACCTCTCCGTCTGTTTGTCTAACTGAGTTGTACAATTCCGTTGCATCCATCGCAGGTGCAGTGAAGGATGCTGTGTATTCTGCACCCTTTTTACTGTCCTCAAGTTCTTTCTGCTGCATTTTGAAATTCTTAGCGCTGGTATAACAATATGCAGGCAGTATCAGTGACAGATATATTACAACTGTTGTAAGCAAAAAAGCTAAGACTGACTCTGTACGGATCTTAAGCATCTACTATTCTCCTGACAGGATCAAAATAATATTTTCATTCCTGTTTGTTATATAAATAGTGTTATTACTCATTGTCATATATGATTCGTAGGGCACATCTTTACCATCCTTGTACATATATGGCGTTGATAAATAATTTCCACTGGCAATACCAAAAGTCATTATTCCCATCTCATACGAGCTTAAAAAGGTGACTTTATCACCGGAAACTACAAAGGACTCCGGAGCTCTTCCAACAGGTAGTGTGCAAATCTCTTCTAGATCAGCACCGTCAATGCGCCACAGGCTGTTATCTCCGCCGCACATTCCGAAAGTCTCTTCCTTCTCATTGATGAAAATGTTTCCCTGATTCATTGCATATACCGTCCCATTGTCCTCAAACAGAGAGCCATAGAAACCGATCCCGATTCTTCTAAACTCCTGCTCCTCCTGACTTTTGTAGTATATTCCGGAGTTTTTAGCGAAAGTGCCACATACATATATCCCACCATTTTCATCGATCGCTATACTAGTAAAATGGTCATCCGGACTGAATTTAACATCCGGAAGATGTAACTGATCGACATAACCAAAGTCTTTATCAAGTATCTCGATCCTGTCATTTCCAGAATCCACGACATAGTAATACCCTCTGGTATAAGCAAGTCCTGTTGGATGAAGAAACTCACATTCTCCATTGCCGATCCCTCCAACTTTGCTCATATTCTCTCCCTGAAGGTCCATAACATACAGACAATTGTTCCCTGAGTCGGCTATAACTATTCTCTCTTCATCAGCAATAATGCCTTCCGGGGTTGATATTCCAAGTTGTGAAAGATCTATACTATCTGCTTTCAGATCCGAAGCATGCACCTCATATGTATATTTCTGAGCCTCTTTT
>JBGUIF010000008.1:0-2016 GCA_045112755.1 Anaerobutyricum sp. | reverse complement strand
GAATAATATCATTCTCGGATGATTTTTTACAAGGTTAAGGACAGATTGTCTGAGGGGCTGTCGCACTAAATGGTGTGACAGCTCCTTTTTTAATCTCTGAAAAACAAAAACCAGACTATGAAAAGCCTGGTTTCTGCTGTAAAATAAGTTTATGCGACTAAACAAAATTTTACAAGGTGATTATACTATATCTTCCTTGTATCATCAAATCAAACTTCCGCTCGACATAGAGATTTCTATCCCATCAGACGATCCGGTACGCCTTTTAAGCGCATTCGTGGAGGGAATGGACCTATCTGACCTGTATGCCACTTATGACAGGATCAGAAAAAATCAGGCCACACCGCGTCAGATGCTCAAGATCTCCATCTATGCGGCAATGAACAGGATCTATTCAAGCCGGGATATCGAATCTTCCTGCAAAAGGGATATCAATTTCATGTATCTTCTTGACGGAGCTCCCGCACCGGATCATTCCACAATAGCAAGATTTATATCCATGCATCTTTCACAGTGTTCCAAAAAGATAATGTCTGAAGTCGGGACAATCCTTCTTGACCTGGGTGAGATTTCCGGAGAAAACATCTTTATTGATGGCACCAAGATAGAATCCACAGCCAACAAATACTCTTTTGTCTGGAAAAAAGCAGTATCAAAAAATCTGCAGAAACTGACAGAAAAGCTTTGCACTTTCTGCGCTGAATGTGAAGAACTCTATGGATTTAAGCTTGTCTATGATGATGAGATCACGTTACATACTTTAAAACGCCTTAAGAAGAAACTTAGGGAAATAAAAAAAGAAGAAAACATAAAATTCGTTCACGGGAGCGGAAAAAGAAAACCGCGGTTACAACAGTCAATAGAAACGCTGGAAGGATATATAGAAAAACTGAATGAGTATAAGCGTCATCTGCGTATATGCGGCAAGAGAAACAGCTACGCCAAAACCGATACAGATGCAACTTTTATGAGGATGAAAGAGGATGCCATGCTGAACGGTCAGCTGAAACCAGCCTACAATCTTCAGCATGGTGTGGACTCTGAGTATGTCACATGGCTGGATATTTATCCGAATCCTACTGATACACTCACGCTCATACCGTTTCTAAAAGACATGGAAAAGCATCTTTCTTTTAAATATAAGAATATCGTTGCCGACGCCGGCTATGAAAGTGAAGAGAATTATGTTTTTCTGGAAAAGAACGGGCAGGCGGGATATATAAAACCACAGAATTATGAACTATCAAAACAAAGAAATTTCCGAAAAGACATAAGCAGACGTGAAAACATGGATTATGATCCGGCAACGGATACTTATAAATGCAAGAACGGAAAAATCCTGAAGGCAGTATCAAAAAAGGCTGAAAACACAGCTACGGGATACCGGAGAGAAGTCACTATATATGAATGCGAAAGCTGCCGGCGCTGTCCATACAAAAAAGCATGTATTAAGGGGAATAATTGTAAAACACCTCTTAAGGACCGGAATAAAAAACTCTCGGTTTCAAGAAAACTGGAAGAAAAGCGTGCCGAATGCCTTGAAAGAATAACAAGCGAATACGGAACACAGCTAAGGATGAACCGAAGCATACAGGCAGAAGGATCCTTTGCAAACGTCAAAGAAGATATGAACTTCAGGAGATATCTGTATCGCGGAAAAGAAAATGTTTTGGCCCAGAGTACACTGCTAGCGATTGGTTTTGACATAAACAAACTACATCACAAGATTATGTCAAAAAGAACCGGAACGCACTTGTTTGAACTAAAGAACGTATCATAAATACTTAGGATCAGAAAATAACTAAGCCGATTGAGAAAGCCGGCTTGTTAAAGTACCCTTAATTTCAATGACTCCAAAAACAATCCCCAATCGCCCCCATTTTTGACGAAAAAAGGCTGTCGCCATGATGCTTTTTATCATCTAAAGCGACAGCCCCTTTTGATTACTTTTAATATGAGAACGAATATACCGCAGCCCCGTAAGGCGGGAGATCAAAGGTGATCGCATACTGGCGG
>JBGUIF010000007.1:0-4871 GCA_045112755.1 Anaerobutyricum sp. | reverse complement strand
AATTGATGCAAACGAAAGAGCGGTTATCGAATAACTCAAGACTGCTTTTTCGTTTGCACCACCTTCGATTCTTTCCTTAACGATTTGTTCATATCGAATAAACAATTTCATCATAATGATACCCTAATATATTCTATTCAACAATATATATATCCATGATTATTTCTTTCGTTAATTTAATATAACCACACGCAAAAACAATTGACATTATTTTACATTTTTTGTATTATTAAGGCATACAAAAGATGAGTTTTTTTAGAGTACGCCAGATAGCCATACTGAAATTATGTGGAAGGAGGTGTGCTTGTTTTGTCTCCAGATGCTATTGAAAGAATTGATATCCTTTCTGAACAGATTCTAGAAATCGCAAAAGAGCTAAAAGACTCAAAGAAGGATTCAATGAATGATGCATTAATTATCATGCTGTTAAAAGAATCTAGAAACCTTAAGGCAATTTACAATGAATTCTGCTGGCTAGAAACATTCAATTAGTTCAACCGAGCCTGTCTCTTTAGTGAGATGGGCTCATTATCGTTTTATTTAAAACATAATAATCATACCCATATCTTTGATTACAGTAGTCGCATCTTTCTTTGAAAGGCTGGTTATGATTCACCCTTCGAACTACATGATCTGAGAGATTATAAAATGCTCCAGCACATCTGCCACACAGGCAGAGTTTCATTGGCTCCCCATATCTCTTTAGTTCTGGAAATGTATTTCCATAGCCATTAGCACCGATATAAGGATTTATACTTGTAGCAGGCATATAGCGCCCATTTCTTATACTCTGTGTATTCACAAAACCTCCTATAAGCCGTCATGGCAGTATGCTCTCTGCACACTGCCATGATTTTTTCGTAATCGTGTTATTTTTAGTTTCATCTTACTTTGATCGGCGGAGCAGGCTGCTTCAAATGGACTGTAATAGTCTCTGCCAGGCTCTTTGCCGGGTCTACGATCCTTTCCGGAGAAAGGTCTGCTTCTTCTATCTCTTGGAACAGATCTCTGGCAAAGTCATCCATGCTCATTCCGAAGTACTCTGTTGCCGGTGATCCATCGGATGCGTTCAATGCCAGGGGCAGGTGTCTTTTATTAAGAAATGCGATATATGTCTTTCCTTCATCGGCTTCAAAGACATGTAGCCTTGGAATGAGTAGGATCTTTTCCTGCTGCCCTTCTTTTTCCCAGGTTCCCGGTATACGGAAACAGAACTGGCCCCGCTGGGTAAAGCGGTCACGCATTTCCTGTGTCACAATGGATTGTTCCACCAGGGATGCTTTGTTGATAGACACGGGAATATAATCCGGATCATTTTTATAATCAAAAAAAGAAGAAGAAACGCTGGACTTCAATTCCTGTCTCTTCCCCTCCATCAGCTTCTCCGCTTCGCCTTTTTCTTTACCGTCATATTTGGTGACAGCTTTTCTTATCTCCTCATCAGCAGTATCCATATAAGCTTCTTCAGACATTACCCCGGTCTGCTGATATTGTTCCATAGTGATGGTCTCCATAGGAGGCAATTCTTCGCCGACATTCAGCATGTCCCTCTGTTTCAGCTTGTACCACTGGTTCACTTTTCCCATGTCGCTGTTTGCGATCTCAAATTGTATGCTGCCATCCCCGACGCGGAGATCAGGCAACCTGGCATAATTGATCCCCAGTGCCTGAAAATCCTCCTGCATGCCTTCTTCCCGGCCTTCCAGTGGGAAGGAGACAATGCTCACATTTCCTTTGGTCAGGCTACGGAGTTCCTTCAGCTCCTTTTCGCCACCCTGCATCCTTCCGATCAGATGTCTCTCATACCAGGCTCCGAATTTATCCCGGTCAGGCTGGTAGACAGCGACCTGCATCATGCCGTCTTCTTTGTCAAGATCCGGCATGACCATGTAATGGATATCCAGAGCTTTCATTTCAGCAAGGAGCTGATCCTGATCAATGGCCGGGATATTCATGATATCGTATTCTCCATCCGTCACCTTCAGGAACTCGCCGAAATCCTCAAACTCCATTGCCGATAGTTTCTTTTCCTTAACCATGCGGGCAAAATACTGGATCAGCTTGATGGTCCCGATGGCCGTCAGCCGGAAGACCGGATCGGCAAACCGGAAGAGATTGTGGACCTGCATTATTATTTCCGAGGTATTTCTGTTTGTTTCATCCATTGACTCTCTCTCCTTCCCGGATAAAAACAAGGCTGCAGACCATGATAAAAAATCTATAGCCTACAGCCATCTGTGTTATGTTTATTATGATATTTGACCCAGTTTATCTGCAATAATGCTCGATTGCCTGATGTACAAATTCGGCAGTCCCCTTCCCGCCATAACCGTCAATGTTGGTCGTAAAGTCTCCGCCTCCGGCATACATCTTTCCAAGGCCACTTAAGATCTCATTGGTACAGGTATAGAAATGCTCAGTGATGTAATCCTGTAATTTCTTTACCAGGGCCTGTGCATCTTCGGAGGCCGGATCTGCATCACGGATTGCTCCGAATTCGGTGAATATCATCATCATTCTTTCGCCGAGATCCCGGTTCTCTTTATCGGTCCTTCCTTTGGATTTTTCTTCAAATTCTTTATAGGCCGGTGTTGTTCCCCAAGATGCTTTGGCCTGGGCAGCATATTCGTCGATCTTTCTAGTATCAAATGCGTCAAATGTCAATTCTCTCACTCCCATCGCTTTTATTCCCACGGCAAGGTCAATCAGGTTCTCGATGTGCTCCCTCTTCAGTTTCAGGAGTTTGATCTGTTGTGCAAGCGCTTTGCTCCTGTCAAAATCGGGGCTGCTGATGATTTTTTTGATATCCTTGAGTGGGAATTCCAATTCCCGGAAAAGAAGGATCTGCTGCAAGGTCTCCAGTGCTTTATCGTCATACAGCCGATAACCTGCATCCGTATATTCCGTTGGTGGTAGCAGACCAATCTTATCATAGTACTGCAGGGTGCGTATACTCACGCCTGTCAGTTTACTGACTTCATGAACTGTCATCATCGTTTCGAATCCCTCCTTGCCTTGGTATCGACATTATAAACTATAACGTAACGTAAGAGTCAATACCCAGAAGGCAAATTTCTAAAAATGATTTAATGGACAAACTATACTCTATTCAACGCCAGTGACACTTCATGTATTATATCAGGGCTGTTATCTACCTGTATCCATGCTTCACACGGTCTTTGACCTCTGCTTTCTTTGCATTATTAAAACGGTCTATGGTACCGACAAGATATCCTGTGATCCTCCGGATCCTGTGAAATTTGACACCCTCACCGATCTTATTGGAATCCTTATTCATAGCTTCATTCCCACCACTTCGGCTGGTTCTTTCTTTGGGTAGACAACCTCCTCTTTATCCCTTTTGATCCTGCCTTCTTTCTTCAACTCTGCGATATCCTTCTCGATCCGGTCAAGGACCTCCCTGGTCTGCTGCAGGTACTGCTGGATTGTCCCTATCATTTCCTCAATCTCCCGAACGGATCTTGCCGGCAGCTCTTTTCCCGGTATTTTACCCATCATCGACATAAGGCGGCCTCCTTTCTGACTGCTGATCGTTCTGTTTTCTGTTCTTTAAAAATGTTCCCCATACTCTTGGCAGCTAACGATTTCTCTACCCCTTTATCGAATCCGGGGATCTCCTTAAATCCGATGGTGTCTACAAAGAAAGCCTGTTTCTGGCCGGACTGGCTCATCAGGACAACATCGCCCACGGAGAGGGAATGTCCTTGGAAATCTTCCGGCCGGTAAAGGTTGAACTTCTCATAAAGTCCTTCCAGTGTCATCCCTTCCTGCAGATCTCCACGATAAACGTTTTTGTAATCTTCCGGAGCAATGGAAAGGCCATGGCTCTCCAGATAGTCATAGCCAAGAAACATTCGATCCTTCGCTTTTCCACTCGGGTCGATCTGATAGATCTCATAAAAATCACCCGCCTGGTCTACATCTAGATCCTGACCTTTGATCAGGTTGTGCTCTTTGAATACTTCCATCATCTGATCGATGATCTGGCCAGAAGTGGTCCGGATCATATCCATGGATTCCTGCAATACATTTTTAGGGCGGTCCGCAGCCCATCCTGCGATGTATGGGTAACTGTAGTCCCCTGTTTCCAAACCGAAATAGGAACAGACGCAGTTGGCTATGCTCTCCGCTTCCAGCTCCATGGTCACCCGGTCTTTCTTTTCCCCGAGGGACTGTAGAAAGTCCCGGTCATGACAGAGGCTGTGGCCAAGCTCATGGACCGCTGTCTTCATGGTCTGGCTCTGGGACATTCCCTCCCGGATCACGATTTCCTTATTCCCATTATCATAGTATCCCTTGGCTTCTCCCGGGACATCATCAAAACGGATGGGGACTGGGGCAGCCTTCCTTACTGCTTCCATGAATACATCAAAGTGTTCCTGGTCCCCGGTAAGCTCCGGTACTTCCAATGACGGTATCGGATCTCCAAAGGTTTGGCTGACATCAAAAACACTGGAGACTTTGAAACGCTGATAGCTGACTTGTTTTGTTTCCTTCTCCGGCTGCCCATCAGTCCCAAGAATTATTTCCCGGGTATCAGGGTCCACCTTCTCTACCTCCATTTCCCTTCTGAAGGTCATGGGAGCGATGATCTTGATGGACTTTTCTCCCTTTCTCACCTGCCGATGGAATTTCCTCTTCCAGGCATCATAGCCTGCTACCAGGGTCGCCTCCGGATTCTGGAGAGCGATCAGCAGGGTGTTGTTGAAGCTGTATTTGTGGAACTTGGCCATTGTTGCCAGATAGTTCTTATAATTCTCAGAGGTAAAGATCTCCTCGATCCCTGCTTCCAGCCGGTCGGTGATCTCTTTGAGCTGGTCTTTCATAGACTTGCTGTCAAGGACCATTCC
>JBGUIF010000006.1:0-27835 GCA_045112755.1 Anaerobutyricum sp. | reverse complement strand
CACTTCGATTCCAATGCAGGAACAGCCAGTCATATGCGACAGAAAAAAACCGACCCTGCCCTTCCCACAGCCATAGTCAAGAAGAACGCTCCTCTTTGTAATATAACCGCTGTCGGCAAGCCTCATAAGAACCGAATAAGGGGTCGGCTCATAGGGAAATCGATCGTTGTCGGAGCGAGAAGCGTCCCGGCCGCAGGTTTTGATCTTAAGACGGATGTCCCACAGCCACTCCTTGTTTATCATGATTATGTTCTTTCGCACAAGCAGCATTTTCAGATGTTTTCTGAGATTACTGCAGATTTTTTTGCTCATAACATAACCTCCTTTTTATCATCATACCACATCCGGCACATATTCACTATGGCAAGTCAGTCTCGAGATTCATGTATTGTCCCATAAAGACAGAAAATGGAATGATCCAGATTCATTTCCAGATCACTCCATTTCTCTAATCATACTCCTGTACGGGTATAAATCCAGCATAGTTTTAAGCATCAACGCTCCTTTGGACCATCCTGTCTCCTTCGGATCAGGACCACAGCCACATCGTTGACATTCGTTCCGGTGGGTCCTGTGAAAATCAGCCCATTGCAGGCCTGAAGAACCGGATAGGCATCATTGTCTTCGAGGGTCTTATAGATATCCATTCCCTTTTCCGACAGAACCGACTTTGTCATCCCGTCAACATAGCCGCCTGCTGCATCGGTGGGCCCATCAGTACCATCGCTGCCAACACTGAATACAGCCGTATTCTTTAATCCATCAATCCCCTCAGCCGCAGAGAGGGCCAGTTCCTGGTTCCTCCCTCCTTTTCCGTGACCGGTCAAATGAACCACTGTCTCGCCGCCGGCAATGAAAGCCAGACTCCTGGTGCTGGTTTGGTGAGTCCTGGCAATGGATGCAAGAAAGGATCCAGCCTCTCTTGCCTGGCAGCATAACTGGTCTGTCAGAATCAAGGGCTGATATCCCAGTTCGTGACAAAACTCTGCAGCCGCCTGGCACAGTTCCCTCACACTTCCTGTAATCACAGTTTCCACATTATCCAGTGTCTTGGGGGTTTCCTGCTCCAGCAGCTTCCTGCAGGCCTCACTCATATGGAGTTGATATTTCTCCGCAATTCTTACAGCTTCCTGACTGCTGCTGCTGTCCGGATAGGCAGGGCCTGAAGCAATCATATCCAAAGGATCTCCCAGGATGTCACTGAGTATAATACTGTAGACCCGGGCAGGCTGGCATAGTTGTGCAAACTTGCCGCCTTTTACTGCCGACAGCCTTTTTCGTATGGTGTTCATTTCAATGATGTCAGCACCGCAGGCCAGCAGCTGCTCCGTAATCTTTGCCATTTCCTGCTCAGGAATCAATGGTTTCTCAAACAGAGCAGAACCACCGCCAGAAAGAAGAAAAATCACAGTATCTTCTTTCCTGAGGCCGCCGACCAGCTGCAGCGCTGCTTCTGTAGCTTTATAAGAATTGGCATCGGGAACAGGGTGTCCCCCTTCCAGGCAGCGAAAACCCGGAATCTCCCCTTTGACATGGTGGTATTTGGTACATACCACTCCTGCCTTCACTGATTCTCCCAGCACATCATAAGCTGCTTTGGCCATCTGCCAGGCTGCCTTTCCTGCCGCCACCACAAAGAGACTGCCCCCTCCGAACGATTTCCCTTCCAGGGCACGTTTCACGGCCTCATCCGGCAAAACCCTGTGGATGGAACCAGCGATAATCCGGTCCGCATCTTCTCTTAAACCCATATTGCTCATCACCTTCCCGATGTCTCAAAGCCACCCCGTGTTTATTCCCTGGAATGATACACTACTAGTGTTTTGCCACAAAGGCTCCAACCAGCTTATTAAACTTATCCGGCTCATCCCAGAAGAGCATATGACCGGAGTTCTCAAAGAACTCTGTTCTGGCTCCCGGGATATTCTCACCAACCCAGGCGCTTCCCTGCCAGTCAAAGACAAGGCTGTGTCTGGCTACACATACCAGAGTTGGAAGCTTAATGGTCGGGATAAAATCTCTCCAGTCGAGATTCGTGTGGTCTCTCATAATCTCAATCCGCACATAAGGGGGACATTTCTTAATCTCATCTGCCAGGAATTTTGCATCTTCTGCAGGCGGTGTATTATAGATACAGGCTCCTACAAGGCCCTCTGCCTGTCCATCCGGGTTAAACTGGGACTCACAGCAGGTGCGGATAAATGTCTCCACATCATAGCAGGAATTCTGGCCCCATTGCCAGTCTGGTCCGATGTACTGGGCCGGTGACTGATCAACGCATACCAGGCCGCTGATCCTGTGATGACCGAAAAGCTCAATGTAACTCCAAAGAATGGAAACACCCATGGACCAGCCAAGGACTGTCACATCCTCTACCTCTAAATAATCAAGCAGATTTTTTACATCCATGGCATAGCGGGAGATCCGATGGCTGTGCATCACCTTCTCAGACTGCCCGTGCCCTCTCATATCCATACAGATTACTTTGCAGGTTTTTGCTAGTTCAGGAACATTGTTTCTCCAAAAGTTTGTTGTGCAGGTCCATCCTGGAAGCATGAACAGCGGTCTGCCTTCCCCATGTACCTCATAATAGATCTCCACATTATCATTTGTTTTAAAAGTAGCCATAAATCCTCCTCCTTTTGTATTGTATAAGTTCACCCTTAAGGACGAAATGCGCCAGATGCACAACCGCTTCAGCGGTCATCTGCCTCAGGCGGACTGTCGTTTCATTTTTCTTCGATTTCATGATAACAAACTCTCTTCCTTCGGACAATTTCACTGGGACATAAAAAGCCTCTGATTTTTTGTGTTGAGAACACAGAAAATCAGAGGCTTTTATTCTTTCCCAATCATCAATCTTCAGAGAAATACGGAGAATCCTCGGGTTTCAGTCTGGGCGCTCCTTTGGGCAGATATTCCTCGAAAACAATCTTCTGCCGGGAAAACCAGGTTTCAGTATCCACCTGTCCCACAAGCCCCATGCCGTTAGGACAGAGCAGGAAGGAGTCCGCATACTCCTCCGGCGTCAGGCAGACCTTCATCAGGCTGGCAAAGATCGATCCATGGGCAATCACTGCAATAGAGCTGATTCCATCTTCACGGCATTCCATGATGATTCTTGTCATGGCAGCCTGTATCCGGAATCTTGCCTCTAGAAGAGTCTCCCCACTTGGGAACATGCAGTCTGGATCCTGTCTCAGCCAGGCCGCAAAAAGATCCGTTCCTCTATAAGAGGCCGCCAGCGTCCTCTCTCCCTGACCGAAATCAAATTCCCAAAGTCCTTCTTTGATCACAGGCTCCAGCTGCGGATAAAAGACGGATGCCGTCTCCCGGCAGCGTACCGCCGGACTACTATAGACTCTTTCCACCGCCGGATAATCGTAAGTTTCCCTAAGCTGTATCAGTTCTTCCCAGCCCTCTCTGGCCAGCAGAGCATCAGTCCTCCCGCAAAAAAGGCCCCGCTGATTCATGCCTGTTGTGCCATGTCGTATAAAACAGATTCTCAGATTTCCCATAGCCTCACACCTCCATATGGCTTCTCTCCTGCCCATTTACTCCTTATGACTATTTCTCTTAATGGCATTCCTCCAGATAATACAAAAGATGTTCCATGAACTCACGATCTCTGGCACTGCGGACCGGATTCATGTTAAACTGGTTCCTGATCTTGTCAAAACGGAAGGTCAAGGTGTTCTTATGAACAAAGATTTCTTTACTGGAGACTGCCATATTGTAATTATTCCTTTTCAGGCTGCCCATAGTCTCAAGATAGCGGTCTCTTTCTTTAGCACTGAGCCTCTTTTTCATACAGTTAAAAAGTCTGTGATATTCAATCTCAGGAATCAGATCTTTCAAGTAATCATCCACATAATCATAGAAGAAGAGTCCCCTGGCCTTTCCAGGCTGTTTTCTCTCCAGCCAGCGGCAGTGTTCATAGGCCGCGGCATAATAATTGAACCGGTCCTGGATGCTGCCGATGAAAAATCGATAGCCCAGATCCTTTTCCCCAGCCCGAATCATAAACGGATGCAGATATTCTCCGATAAGATATTTGTAATCTGAGAAAACATCTTTCCTCTCGGGCAGGCACTTGTAGATCAGGATCTCGCCTTCTCTGGTAACCAGGGATATATCCTGCGGCGTATGTAAGATTTCTGCCTTGATCCTGTCCAGAATCTCCTGGGGGTCCACTGTCGTTCTCTCAAGACGAATCAGAATAGGAATCCTCATCGGTTCTTCGGAATAACCCAGGACCTCAGCCTGTTTCTCCAACTGTGCACTATCTGTACTGTCTCCCCGGATCAATCTGTAGACAAAATGTTCCTTCTGGCTCTGTCTTTTCGTACTCTGCTCCCGCTGATATTCATAGTCCAGCATGGTTTCCATCGACATCTTGACAATCAGGGCAATGGGATGAACTTCCTCCGGATCTCCAGTAACACCAATCACTCCAATTACCCGGTTCTGATGAAGCAGAGGAAGATTCACTCCCGGTCTGGTTCCCAACATCCTGTCCTCCTGTGAGACTTCGATAATCTCACGTTTGTTTTTCACGATATCAAATGCTGCCTCATGGAAGGTTCCCACCCTCTCTGGATTCCGGCTGGCGATAATGACCCCTTTGTCATCCATAATGTTGATATTATATTTCGTATATGCCGTCAGTCTGGTTATAAATTTCTCTGCAATCTCGTGATACAACATCGATCTTACTTCTCCATTCTAAGCCAAGTCATTCAAATCCCTGCAAGTCCAATCTTCACAGGTTATCCAATCCATAATAAAGAATCTCATTGTATCTGGCGTTGGCCTTTTCACTTGCCTTTTTCTCCTTCCATGCGTCTACCTCGCTCCGGATGGCCAGCATTTCATCCACCACAAGATTAATCTCCTTTGGTTTTTCACAATCGAGGTAAGCCGTCATCCGGTCAATGGCTTTGGGACTGCCAAGATATTTGGCAATCATCACGCCAAAATCCGCAGGGAAGCCGAGGGATGTAACAGCCAAGACAAGTCTGTCACGGGATTCTGCCCATATTTTCCTGTGATCCATATTCATCTATAACCCAAACTTTCTGCAAGCCTTCTCCATATTCTCGATTATAGGAACATGGAAAGGACAGCGTTTTTGACAGGCACCGCAGGCAATGCACTCACCAGCGTGATGGTCCAGGCTTCTGTAATGTTCCCGGACGGTCTCCGGAATCTCCTCTTTCGTTCCTGCGAGATTCAAGTATTTAGTGACTGTGGCTACATCAATATGCTTAGGACAGGGTGCACAGTGGCTGCAGTACATGCAGTGTCCTTCCCAGCTGACACGGGGAAATGTGGAAAATGCCCGGGCATAATCCCTCTCCTCCTCAGACGAATTGCAGTAATGGGCACTGGCCCTAAGCTGGTCTGTATCGTGAGCACCGGCAAGAACAACGGCCACGCCGGGTCTCGAGAGGGCATAATGAATACACTGGTTCACACTCAGGGCAACTCCTGCGGGAGATAATTCTGCATCCAAAAGATCTCCGCCGCCAAAAGCCTTCATCACAGTGACGCCGACTCCTCTTTCCTCACACAGTTCATACAGGCGCTGCCGGTCAGGATCCATATTCACGTAGGTTTCCACATAGGTCTCATCTGCCCACAGATCTTCCACATCATCGCTGGCAGGCTGCAGATCATAACAGGGGTTCACCGCAAACATCAAAACTTCGATGCCGCCTTCAAGAATCGCTTTCTCCGCAACCAGCGGGTTATGGCTGGAAAGGCCGATATGCCGAATTACACCCTTTTCCTTCAGCTCTCTCGCATAGTTCAGGATGCCGTTTTTCACGATGTCATCCCAGTCTTTTTCAGAATCACAGTAGTGAATCATTCCGACATCCAGGTACCTGGTGCCCAGCAGATCCATCAGTTCTTTAAAATGCTTCTTTACCTTTTCCAGATTTCTGGTCCGGACATACTGCCCCTTCTCCCAGATGGAGCACAGGTGGGCCTGAATGATAAACTTCTCCCGCCTGCCTGCCAATGCTTCTCCAACCGCTTTACGAACCTTTGGATCTGCGGCATAGAGATCAAAATAATTGATGCCGAGCTCCTCTGCCGCATCGAACATTTTCCCGGTCATCCGATAGTTCTCTTCTGCAAAGCCCTCACAGCCCATCCCGATGACACTGACCTTCAATCCTGTATTTCCTAATAAACGATATTCCATATTCCTCAATCCTTTCTTTAAAACAATATATCAAAAACCAGGTGTCAGGCACCCTTTCGAAATTCTTAAGATTGTAAGAATATCGAAAGGGTGCCTGACACCTTCCCCTGATAAAATAAAAATATAATACCTTATGAACCGTCTTAACCGGAGAATCATGTGACCAATACTGCCGCATCATTCCCCGGTTTTTTGAGAAAGGAGCGGGCAGATGAAAAAGGGGACTATTCGGCAAAAAATCAGGTACTGGTTTGACAACCTCATGTCAAAGGGAACCAGATCACTTCTTTTACTTCTTGCTGTTATCACTACAGTTGTTGTTTTGATTGGTGGCCTGGCTGCCCTGGCTCTGGGAGGGCCGGACGGAAGTGGCGGCGGCTCGGCAGGCCACTCCATCTGGTTCACCTTGATGCACGCGATCAATACGGGTGTACTGGCTAAGGAAGAAGGTACTATCGCATATCTGGCAGTCATGACCGTTGTCACATTGGTCGGCATTTTTATTACCAGCTTCCTCATTGGTACCATTTCCAATGCAATCAAGGAAAAAGTGACCGACCTTCAGCGCGGCAGATCACTGGTCATTGAAAATGATCATATCGTCGTCATCGGCTTTGATGAAAATATCACGACTATCATCGAAGAGCTGGCAATCGCCTACAAAAACCAGCTAGATGGCGTGATTGTTGTGATGGCAGAAAAAGATAAAGTGGCGATGGAAGAAATCATAAAAGAGCGTGTCCCCGATTTTCAGAATTTCCGTGTGGTATGCCGACACGGTAAGCCTGACAGTGTAAATGACCTGAGAGTATGTTCACTGGAGACATGCAAATCTATTATTGTCAATTTAAAAGATGACTTCATGACTGTGAAAACAATCCTGGCCTGTGAATACCTGCTGAATGAATATGCTAATGACAACGCCTACATCGTAGCAACAGTCCGTGATCCTCAGGTACTTCATCCTGCAAAGATTGCCGGCGGCAAACGGGCAGAGATCCTGAACTTCCATAAAGCAATCACCCGCCTTATGATCCAGTCAGGCCGACATCCGGGCATGTCCGAAATTCTCTCAAAACTGTTGAGTTTTGAAGGAAACGAGATTTATGTTGAGGAGAATCCCTCGTTGGCAGGGCTTACTTTAAAAGAGATTAATCTCCGTCTCACTGGTGCCATTGCCATAGGTATGGAACGTAAAGGACAGCTGCTGATCAACTGTGATGAGGACTCTATCTTCAGAGACGGTGATAAAGTGATCAAGATTGCTTTGGATGACGACCCCGTAATATTATCAGATCGGGCAGTGATCGATGAAAGCATGTTCGCCGAAGGATCGGATCCTGTGGAAGACCCGCACACCCTGCTGGTCCTTGGCAGTTCTGACATGCTCAGGCAGCTTATCGTCGAAGAGGATACGGTTTCAGCGCCTGGATCAAAAGTGATTGTAGCTGCCGAAGCCGGCAGGATCGACATGGACCTCCTCCCGTCCCAGGAAGAACTCAGTCATACAGAATTGGATGTGAGGGAATGCAAAATATATAAACGTCACATTCTTGAACGGCTGGCCGCGGAAAGACCTTCAAGTATTATACTGGTGTCCGATCCGGAACTAAGTGAAGAAGAGTCCGATGCACGTTCCCTCATGCTGCAGCTGCAGCTCAATGATATTGCCGAGGATTTCGGCGTCAATATTCCTTTGATCATCGAGATGAACAACACTCGCAATCAGCGTCTCTCACAGATGATGCGGGCAACAGACTTCGTTGTCAGCAGTAATATCACTGCTAAAATGATGGCCCAGATTGCTGAGCATCGTCAAAACAAAGAAATCCTCAATGATCTTCTGTCCGATGGTGGATCAACCATCTACATGAAGAACATCTCCCGCTATATCAGCCTGGAAAAGCCGGCAGATTTTTATACCCTTGGAGCATCTGCCGCCCGTTATGGAGAAGTTGCGATAGGATATAAAAGATTTTCTGATGATGGAACATTTACCATAGAGATAAATCCGTCAAAGCTTGAAAAGATAAATTTCCATGACCATGATGACCTGATTGTCATCGCCAAAGGCTGAGTCACCAGACTTTTTAAAAATGAAACACTTACCACCACAAGGAATTGGAGAATAAAAAATGCTGAAAGTAACTTATTTTGGAACAACTTCCTTACTGTTTGATGATGGAAAAGATCAGATTCTTTTTGACGCCCATGTAACAAGACCCTCCTTAGTGGAATATTTCAGAGGAGCCAGGGTTAGTACAAATATCCCTTTATGTGACGAACTGATCCGGCTCCATCATATCGATCGGCTGCGGGCGGTTTTCATATCCCACACCCACCATGATCATGTTATGGATGCTCCCTACATAGCAAATCAGTGTAAGGCAGCCATCTACGGGAGCGAATCCGCTAAAAATGTAGCCCTTGGGGGAGGCGTCCCAGCAGACCGCATTGTGGTGTTCCAGCATGGAAGCTGTTTTACTATTGGCGACTACAAGGTCCACATTCTGAAATCACTGCACTCAAAACCGACTATATTAAATGACGACCTTGGAGAGCCGATCCCGGAACCGCTGGTGCAGCCAGCCAGTTTGAGAGATTACAAAGAAGGCGGCTCCTATGACTTTTTCGTCGAACACCAGGAAAAATCGATCCTGATCCGGCCCAGTTTTAATTATATTAAAGGGCAGCTGGACGGCCTGCATGCAGATATTCTCTTCCTCGGTGTGGCCGGTCTGGCAAAGGCTGATCCTGAGATGGAGAAAACCTTCTTTTCAGAGACAGTAGAAAAAACCGGCGCCAGGTTGGTGATTCCCGTCCATTGGGATAACTTCTTTTCCCCCTTGGACCAACCAATTAAAGGAATGCCCGATTTTATCGAAAAGACCGGTCAGGTCTTCTATAAATTGGCCAACTACTGTGAATCCCATGACGTGAATTACCTCATTCAGTATCCACGCACCAGCATGGTTTTATAAAAAAGTGTGACTTCCGCATTAAAGCGGCTCAGGAACTTGAGATAAAGACAAGGATCCCCATGTCCAGTGTGTTTGTCATTTGGTGGTGTCTGTGCGTTCTGGGACGGACTTATTTTAAGTCCGTCATCAGACGAACAGATGCCAACAACTGACACAACACAGGACATGGGGATCCTTGCCTTTTAAGTCAACGTAGCAGCCGCTTTAATGCGGCTGCCCCACCTTTTGTTACAAAAGGACATTCACTATCATACCTGTAACCCATGAGAACACGATGACATAGAGAAAATAAAGAAGAAATCGTTTCCATCCCAGCACAATCTTCATCGCTCCCAGGTTGGTAATCTTTGTGGCCGGGCCTGTGATCATGAAGGCAGCCGCACTGCCCATGCTCATCCCGTCCCACAGCCATTCCTGAAGCAGGGGAATCGTTCCGCCGCCGCACATGTACAGGGGTACGCCGATGGTTGCTGCCATCAGAACCCCGAAACCGTTGTCCCTTCCGAACAGGCCGCTGACGGCATCCGGAGGCACATGAATCTGGTAGAGCGCGGTCAGCAGGATACCCACCAGGAACATAGGGCCTGTCGCTCTGATATTGCGCCCCACATTTTTTAAAAACCGAAGGATGATATTGGGGTCTGTATCCCGGCTGGCTCCCTCCTCAAAACCGGAAAAATCAAAGAATGATCCTCCTTTATTGCTGTAGAAGAGGCGAATCAGCCATCCGGCCAGACAGCCGCACAAAAAACAGGAAATGCAGCGAATCATCACTGCCGTCTGTCCCAAAGCTCCGCTGTATAAAATCAACTGAGGATTCAGCAGGATACTGCTCATCATGAAGGCCGCAAGCATATCATCCTTTACCCCCTGCCTGGAGAAGGCAGCAGCGATGGGGATGGTGCCGTACATACACAGAGGGGATGCGATGCCCAAAAGGCTGGCGGGAATCACTCCCAGCCAGCCCGTTTTGTTTCTGCCGATTTTAGAAAATGTTTTATGAATATAGTTTTTACCGAACACAGAGACGGCACTGCCAAGCAGGATACCAATCACCCAGTAGGGTGCGATCAGCCGAATCTGGATATCTATGTAATACCAGAGGTAAACCACCTCTCTCCTGATCCAGTCAATCATCTAAATTCACCAGTTTGTAATGCCGGCTGCCCAGTCCGATCTTTTCCGCATGTTCCAGCGTATGCAGCCCCATCCTTTCTTTTATCCTGGCGAGAAGTTTCTTATTGCCCTTAGCTTTCCTCACCAGATCAATGCAGGCCTGATCCACTGCCGCAGGATCCGTGGAAGCCAAAATTCCGATATCATGGATATCCGGCTCTGCAGGGTTGCCGTTGCAGTCGCAGTCTATGGAAAGACGATTCATGACATTGATGAATATCACCTGATCGCCCAGATAATCTTTGACACTCTTAGCTGCCTCTGCCATGGCTTCAAGAAATTCTGTCTGCAGCTCATCATGCCAGTGGGTATCGCTGGTGCCGCCGGAATGAATTCTGACCTTTCCCCTGGCGGAGGCTATTCCTATGGAAGCATTCTTGATCGCTCCGCCATAGCCCGCCATTTGATGTCCTTTAAAATGGGACAGCACGACAAAGGATCCATAATCTTTAAAATGCGCACCCACCAGGTTGCCGGTCAACCGGTCCCCTCCTGTCACAGGAAGCTCCATGGAGCCGTCTTCATCCAGCACCTGAAACTCTGCGATATCCGTATATCCGTGCTCTTCCGCCACCATATAATGCTGGGCGGTGGCTGCCCGCTCACCACCGTAAGCTGTGTTGCTGTCAACGATGGTTCCTTCCACCTGCTTCACCAGATCCTCAATCAGCTCCGGTCTCAGATAATTGCTCATAGGCGGCTCGCCGGACGATATCTTGACCGCTGTCGGGCCCTTATTGGACCACTCCAGGGCCTGATATATTTTGACAAGGCTCTCAGGAGTAATCTCAGAGGTATAATATACCACCGGAGCTTCTTTATCCTGTGTGCAATAAGCCAGATCTTCGGTTTCTATGGTTTCTCCGCCATTGGTCGTCAGCGGTTTCGCAAAGACTACGGCAGAAAATAATAAAGCAGCAGTAAAAACAGTCAGAACAGTTACTATCAATGATCTCATACTGTCTCCTCCCTAATATGACGATTATGTAACAACCAGATGCTCAGGACACTTCCGCAGCCATCTGAAACCTTCTCAGGATGCTCTCCGAAATTCAATCCTTTTTCATTATAAATATATCACATTGGCTTAAATATTCCTATCAAAACATAGAGAGAAATATTCCTATGAAACCTGACTTCCTGCTGATCCTTTTTCCGATCTGACAGGAATGCCTGCTTCCTGCTGCTGCCACCGCTATCTTACTTTTTGTGTCTGCGCTTATAGTCCTCACGGATGGGTGCCAGCAAGGCATCTTCATCAAATGCCTCTTCCATCTCCGCCGCTGACACAGACATTCTGGCACAGCTGACAGCCTTGGACATCACCTCAAAATTCAGCTTTGTTCCGATCCCATCATTTTCGTAGTTTACCGCACGGCTGGCCTTGATCCCGAATCTGCCGGCCACCTGGACGGCATCAATATTTGCACCGAGGAACAGAAACTCCCAATGGTTCTTTTCCTTCTCCTGTTCAACCATCTTCCGCACCCGATCATAGCTGTATTTACAGCTGGCATTTTCCATGCCGTCTGTCGTAATAATGAAGAGTGTCTTTTCTGGTACATCTTCCTCTCTGGCATATCTGTGCACGTTTTTAATATGATGGATCGCGCCGCCGAGGGCATCCAGCAGTGCTGTACAGCCACGGACATAATACTGAGTGTCGTTCATCGGCTCAACCTTTTGAATATCTACACGATCATAAAGAACCTCTGTCTGATCATCAAAGAGAACGACGGATACGTATGCTTCTCCGTCCTCCTTTCTCTGCTTTTCCAGCAGCCCGTTAAACCCACCGATGGTGTCTGCTTCCAGACCAGACATGGATCCGCTCCTGTCAATAATAAATACAATCTCTGTCAAACCCTTCTTCATATCTGACCTCACTTTCTGCTGCTCTTAGCAGCCCGCATTCTTTGTCTTTCTGTTGTGAGACCAGTATAGCAGGCTGAAAATGAAAAACGGTCGCCCTGAAAGCGACCGTCATATTTTCATCAGATTCTAAATCAATCGTAATCGCCACGGCGATTACGCGCGAGTTGCGCGACACCGTAGGTGTCTTCCTATGCGCAACTCTGTGATCCGCCGGAGGCTCAATCTCTGACGCAGGTATAAGACCCATGTCAGAGAGAAGATAATCCTTGCGCATTCCTCTCATGATTGAAATCGCTAGAATCCTGCGTCAGAGATGGAAACTCAAGTGATGATACAGGGCAATCCATGCTCCTCAAGCTGAATATCCAGCTCAATCATGTCATAAATGCCATTTTCGATAAAATAGGAGAAAATAATATCTGTCTTATCACAGGGAGACAGAGCATATCCGGCCCTCGCCAGCAGATCCCTGGTTTCATCCATATTCAGTTTCGCCCCGATGCACAGGCAGAGAGAGGTCAGTTTCTGTGGATGGTAACCCGGATTATTTTTTATTTTGGAAAATACCTTCTTATCCACGATGGCTCTTTTATAGACTTCCGTATTTTCCATACCTTTCTCACGGATCAGATACAGCAGATACTGAGAAAAGGTATCAGACATGTGCGCCATCCGCTCTTCCAGCTTCCGCTCCATTTCTTCGATGGCAAAATCCTCATCGGCAAAATCTTCATCAAGAGCCGCTGCCTGGTTGCCAAAGGGTCTTTGCCGCAAACGTCCAGCCCGGTAACTGTTTTGCAGGTAATGCCTGTCCCTGGCAGACTCTGATCTGGGACTTACAGTTTCACTGAAGGATGCGCCATACTCCTCCTCATCTCGCTCCTGCACATAATTAAGGTCAATATAGGCTTCCAGATCAGGATAAAGATTTCTTCCCATTTTTGTTGCTTTCTCATCGAAAACCACCAGGAAAATGTCCATATCTGAATTCAAAAGAAATCCATGGATCTCATCGACAGCGATCCGCATCCCCTCTTCTTTTGGATATCCGAATCCCCCGGTGGAGATCAAAGGAAAGGCAACTGACCTTATTCCCTTTTCTGCTGCCAAAGCCAGGCTTTTACGATAGCAGGACCGGAGGAGCTCTTCCTCTTTATGATTTCCATCCACATACAGAGGGCTTACCGCATGAATAATGTATTTTGCCGGCAGGCGAAAACCGGGCGTGATAAAGACATCGCCTTCCTTCACTAAGCCGATGTGCTTCTTGCGCCAGGCCAGCAGCTCGTCATATCCTGCAGTCTTGTAAACAGCATAATCACATCCCGCCCCGACGATGGGATGCTTGTTTGCTGTATTGACGATGGCCTCTGTGTCCATCTTTGTGATATCATTTCGAACAATCTTGAATGGCATCGCTGATTCTCCTTTCAAACAGGGCCGCCTGTCCTTTAGATACTATTATGTCAACAGACTCTTTAGAGAGGGATTCCATCACGGTTTGCTCTACCAGTTCTTCTCATACAAAACAAAAACCGGAATCCCTTCGATGCCTCGCTCCAGATCAGCTTCTCCGGCACAGGTAAATCCATTTTTTTCGTAGAGCCTTTGTGCAGGAAGATTCCCCGGAACAATATCCAGCCGCAGAGCCTTATACCCTCGCTTTTTTGCTTCCTCGGTGCAAAAACGGATTACTTTCGAGGCCACTCCTTTACCCAGCACCTCTGGGGAGACTGCCAGTGTATGCAGAATCATATATGATCCTTCCGGAAGATCCTTAAGCCAGCTGCCATTCTCATATTTTCCCTGTGGGTCCGCATTCAATACAAATGCCGCCTCTATGTTCCCGTCTTCCTCATAAACATACTGACATCCGGCATTTGTCATCTCTTTTACAGACTCTTCTGAAGGATAAATCTTATAAATCCATTTTGGATAATTGACATGTGCGTCCAGCCAGGCCACCACCTGATCATAAAATGCGCCGACTGAAACGATATCCTCTTTTATGCATTTCCTGATCCCCATCGTCATTCCGGTTTCTCCCTATAGACATTGCCCTTGCAGAGGCTGGTTATCATTATATCATGAAAACACGCTCCTGTCTCTTTCGGGAGATTCCTGCTTTATACGTCAACGAGGCCGCCGCTTTTAAAGCGGCAGCCCCTTCTTCAAAACATCTTTACTCTGTAAACAAAGCGGTAGAATAATAACGATCTCCACTGTCAGGTAATAAGGCAACAATCACTTTTCCTTTATTCTCCGGCTTCTTAGCAAACTGAATTCCTGCAAATAGTGCGGCTCCGGATGAAATACCTACCGAAATACCTTCCTTCTTAGCCAGATATTTCGCCGTCTCGAAAGCATCCTGGTTTGATGCTTTGAACACTTCATCATATACCTTCGTATCCAGCACATCCGGCACAAAGCCTGCACCAATTCCCTGAATCTTATGGGCACCGGCCCTGCCCTCAGACAGTACCGGTGAGTCTTCCGGCTCTAATGCTACAATCTTAATATCCGGATTTTGTTCCTTCAGGTATTCGCCTGTACCTGTCACAGTTCCTCCTGTTCCGACTCCGGCAATGAAGATATCTACTTTCCCATCCGTGTCCTTCCAGATCTCAGGTCCTGTGGTGGCCTTGTGGATTGCGGGATTGGCGGGATTCACAAATTGTCCCGGAATGAAACCGCCCGGAATGGTTTTGGAAAGTTCTTCTGCTTTAGCGATGGCTCCCTTCATCCCTTTAGCACCTTCGGTAAGGACCAGCTCGGCCCCATATGCCTTCAGAATATTGCGGCGCTCCACACTCATGGTCTCAGGCATGGTGAGAATAATACGATAGCCTTTTGCCGCAGCGATGGCAGCAAGTCCGATACCCGTATTTCCGGAAGTCGGCTCAATGATCACCGATCCTTCTTTCAGAAGGCCTTTTTCTTCTGCATCCTCGATCATAGCCTTGGCAATACGATCTTTAACACTTCCTGCCGGGTTAAAATATTCCAGCTTCACCAAAAGCGTTGCCTCAAGCCCAAGATCCTTCTCGATATTCACCACCTCAACCAGAGGAGTGTTTCCTATCAAACCTAATGTTCCCTTGTAAATATTAGACATAAATATGACCTTCTTTCCTATGATGTGTAAAGTATGTTTATATTATATTTATTTGATGCCAGTATTCTGGCAAATGATTTATTTGATTGCTGCAAATCCTGTTTCAAGATCCTGAATAATGTCATCGATGTGCTCTGTGCCGATGGAGAGCCGGATGGTATTCGGCTTGATTCCCTGATCAAGCAGCTCCTCCTCCGACAGCTGAGAGTGCGTTGTGGATGCCGGATGAATCACAAGGCTTTTTACATCCGCAACATTTGCAAGGAGGGAGAAAATCTTCAGGTTATCAATAAATTTCCAGGCCTCTTCCTGGCCGCCTTTGATTTCAAAGGTAAAGATGGATCCTCCGCCATTGGGGAAATACCTCTCATAAAGGGCGTGATTCGGATGTTCCGGCAGAGAAGGATGGCTGATCTTTTCCACCAGTGGATTCGCCTTTAAGTATTCTATCACTTTTTTCGTATTTTCAACATGTCTTTCTAACCGGAGAGATAAAGTTTCCACACCCTGCAGGAGTAAAAATGCATTAAAGGGAGAAATAGTCGCACCGGTATCACGGAGCAGAATGGCCCGGATATAGGTCACGAAGGCTGCCGGTCCCACGGCATCATAGAAAGAAACTCCATGATAGCTGGGGTTAGGCGCTGCAATGTTGGGATACTTGCCGCTGGCACTCCAGTCAAAGGTTCCGGATTCCACGATGATGCCTCCCAGGGTGGTGCCGTGGCCGCCAATAAATTTGGTGGCGGAATGAACCACAATATCTGCTCCGTGCTCAATGGGGCGAATCAGATAGGGAGTGCCGAAAGTATTGTCGATCACCACTGGAATCCCATGTTTATGCGCAATCTCGGCCACAGCTTCGATATCCGGAATGTCACTGTTGGGATTTCCCAGGGTTTCCAGGAAAATCGCTCTGGTATCTTCTGTAATGGCCGCTTCCACTTCCGCAGGGTTATGAACATCTACAAAATCTGTCTTGATCCCATACTGAGGAAGAGTGTGTGCCAAAAGGTTAAATGTTCCACCATAGATGGTCTTCTGGGCAACAATGTGACCACCGTTTGCAGCAAGGGCTTCAATCGTATAGGTGATTGCTGCCGCGCCGGACGCCAGCGCAAGAGCTGCACTTCCACCTTCCAGTGCTGCCAGTCTCTTTTCCAGAACATCCTGGGTTGAATTGGTTAGTCTGCCATAAATGTTTCCTGGATCTGCCAGGCCAAAACGATCAGCAGCATGCTTGCTGTTATGGAATACATAGGACGTTGTCTGATAAATAGGTACCGCCCTCGCGTCGGTTGCCGGGTCTGCCTGTTCCTGTCCTACGTGTAACTGTAATGTTTCAAATCTGTATTTACTCATATCTATATCTCCTTTATCGTACTATTCCTGGTTTATGGCGTTGTTCCTGGATTATTGTATTATCCTGGCTGACATATACTGCAAAAAAGCCCGAGAGGCTTTTTTGTTTAAGCTCCCGGGCAAATGGCAATATCGACAAGAAAGGTTTTTGTCGCAGTATTCTGAGGCGTATTAATGTTCATCGAACGCCCCAGCCATAGGATATGCCCGGGAGTAAAGCATTCGACACCACATGTTGTTATTCTGTCTGTGAATTACGGTTAAAAACATTTCTAATACCTCTTTCCTTCAGGTTATCTTTATTATATTTTTTAACCGTTTCTTTGTAAATTCGTTCCTCCTTATCGTCTGTGATAAGCAGCACTTATCACAGGATGGTCAGTCTGTGATCACCAGGCTCACATCTCTTTATAGCGAAGAAGTTCTTCTATATATGCGTCTCCATAAATGGAATGGCTGCTCCCCTTTCTTGTCAGATAGCCGATGATCAGAGGGTCTTCCTCTTTCAGCTTTATATCCACAAGGCCCTGCAATATCGCATCTTCTTTCGACAACATTCCGGATCCAATGGCATACCCGCCAAGATCCGCGATGATTTCCATGGAAGTAGCTCTGTCGTCCGATTTAATCATTTTAGCAAAGGGATAGTCTGCCATGGCTTCTTCTGTGAGATAAAAATTACTGTCACTGGTCTGGTCGAAGGACACCACAGGATAATCCTGCATCTCCTCAATGGAGATTTCTTTCCTTCCTGCCAGTTCATGATCTTTCCAGACATAGATATAGGTTTCTCTTCTCATTAGAGGAGTAAATTCCAGTTGATAGTCTCTGAACAGCTTTTTGATGACTGCTTCGTTGGTGCCGGAAAATGAGATAATCCCAACCTCACTTTTCAGGCTTCTGACATCATCAAGGACTTCTTTGGTTTTTGTCTCATGGATTGAAAAGACATATTTTTCAGGCTTCTTTTTTTTGATCATATCCGTAAAAGCTTTGATCGCGAAGTTATAATGCTGCGTGGATACGGAAAACTGTTCTCTGTCGCCGTCTTTAGATAAATACCTGTCCTCCAGAATCTCATACTGAACAACAGTTTTTTTGGCATAGGAAATAAACTCCCTGCCTGCATCTGTCAAGGAGATTCCTTTATTCGTTCTCTCAAAAATCAAAATTCCGAGTTCATCTTCCAACTCGCGAATACTGGCCGAAAGAGCCGGCTGTGAAATATACAGCCTTCTTGAAGCCTCACGCATGGAAGATGACCCGGCAACTTCGAGCACATATTTAAGCTGTGCGATATTCATAATTTTAAACCTCTGACAATCTGTCACCTTACAACTACCTGAAGTATTTTGTCAACAGCCGGTTTGGCCTCCGGAATAGGAAACAGCGGATAGACATGGTTCATTTCTTCGCCAATGATCAGCTCGTTCGAAGGATCTTCATCAAGCATCCGGAAGAATTTCGTCACGTCCGGGTAGAATATTTCACTGGTTCCCACAAATACAGTGACATGATGGATCCCGGACAAGTCTCCATAAATAGGACTGATATGCCTGTCATGGTTGTCAAGGTTCCCCTGCCAATATTCCGCACAAAGAAGGAGCTGATTTACCGAAAGAAACGGATCCCGGGGCTGGTACTCTTTGATCTCCTCATTGTCCATGGAGATGTCAACCCAGGGAGACAGCAGAACCAGTTCATCAGGCAGACGGATTCCCTCCTCTTTGAGCTGTTCCGTCACAGCAACGGCCAGGCCTCCTCCCGCAGAATCCCCCATCAGAATAATCTTTTGATCTGGATGAGCTTCACAGTAGTCTCTGTACAGCGGAACAATAAGATCGAAAGCTTCCTTCCAGGTGGCAAAAGGCAAAAGCCGGTATGCCGGCGCAATCACCTGTGCATCCGCTTTCCTGACAAGTTTGTCAATGAACTTCCAGTGGGACTTGGTAAAATCCATGAAATAAGCACCCCCATGGAGATAAAACACCATGACTCCGGTCTTGCTGTCCTCATTGGCATAAAACACACGGCCGTCCGGGAGATCTTCAACCCTTGTTTTCGGAATTAACGGCTGCGGGCTGGGTTTTTCCCCTTTTTGAAGAGCCTCTTCGATCAACTTTTCACTGTTTTTATCCATAAACATAGAAAACAGTTCAAGTACTTCCGACATTACTTTTGCGCTGAAACTCTTACTCATATTGAAATCCTCCTAATCAAATGATCATTGTTGATACGCCATAACGTCAGTACAACTGGAGCTGTTGTTAATAATATACCCTGAATAAATCATTTTTTCCACCTTAGAATCATACACTTATCTATGAATATTTGATGGACCCTTGTCAGGACTAACCATTGCCTGAAAAATGCTCAGGCAACCGTGATTGCTTCATATCTTTCGGAATTAATGATTGCCTCCATTGCCTCCACCGGATTCAGTCCGACGCAATGCATCACCTGACGGAACACAGCTGTAGATTGTCCGCTCACCAGCTGTACACCGGCACGTCTTCTGTCAGCGTGGAAAACATCATGGCGGCTTGCTACATTCCAGAAGATGATATTCGGGATCTGAAAGCCATGCTTTCTGAACTCCCGGGACATCTTCTCATAGAAAGTCCAGTTCTTGTCACCACAATAGTCAATCTCCATATCAGAAATAACAATCAAAGACTTCGGCATATCCTCCTGGCTCACATGATTCTTCACAGCGATCTCCAGCACATGTCGGAACGCCGCCTGCAGATTCGTGTTGTTCGCCCAGTCATTCATGTCGATACTGCGGATCTTCTGGGCCAGGGTTTCACCCTTCAGCATCTGGATCCGGGACGTACCGGAAAAGGACATGAACATATTATGATAAGGACCGGTGTTGTGCTCAGCGAAGTAAACCGCCAGGCCGACAGATGCTGCCAGCGGTCTTCCGTACATGGAACCGGAAGTATCCGCAATCACCAGCGCATTGGTTCCTGCCTCCACATAATCCGGCAGCTGCCGCCACTGGGCTTCCAAGGTTTCATCCTCCGTGATCCGGATGCCTCTCCAGTGCATCTCCATCACCTTTTCAACGATGTCATAAGGAAACAGTGCCGCAGAATGGATGGTCTCTTCCCCCCTGGCAGCATTCTTAATGAACTCACCAAATCGGACTGCATCATGCTTCATGAATGCATTTCTGTAGATCATCATAGCCCTGGAGGGAACCGCAGAGTAGCGGATCTCATCCCAGCGTCCTGCCGACATGAATGCCTCTACGATACCAATCTGCTTACGCATCGCACGCACCAGACGCTTAAACTCATACACAGAGTAACCAAGCTTCCCTGCCGTCAAAACGCCAAGCTTTCTGGTGTTCACAGAAGAGGCATCCGCCGTCTTGATCCACTTCGCGAGCAGAGAGAGCGCCTTCCCGTCCTGCAGGTTCTGACGGTCTTCCTCAAACTGCTTCTTCATCGCGGCCCACATTTCATGCTCCAGCGGAGTGCCGATGAGACAGTACAGATCATCGTAACGACCATATACACCGATCAGGTCCAGGTTCGGACGCAGTGTTTCCGGATGGTACTTTGCCATGAACTGCAGAAGCGTCCGGAAGGTCTGTCTTTCACCCAGTCCGCCTCTGACATCCCGCGTATAAAAGGCAATCTTCGTTGCGAACAGCGGGTCCTCCTTGAAGGCCTCGGAGAAAAGACGGGTAATCCGCTCCTGATCTGCGCCACGGAGCGAACCGGCCGTTCCGAAGAAGTCCAGTCTTGCATCGCCTGTGGTGTTTAATGCCACGGCTCCATTTTCAGTTCTGGTAAATGCAGCGTTCATCATAGCTGCTTCAGCGAAATTCATAGTCTTTTCCTCCTTTCCGCTGGTTTTAATCATGACCCTGTGCTTTACGGAATCGAACCGCTTTACAGATTATGAGTCTGTCTTACCAATAGCGTTGCTGTAAGGGTCACATGTTCAGGATGCATTGATTCATGATTAAAAGTCATGTGCTATTTACAGAAGCGATCTTCTTTTTGCTGTAAGCATCCCACAGGGCGGTGGATTGGATTCGAACCAACAACCTCTGCGTCCATACAGAATTGCTGTTAAAATCCCAGACAGGATTTGTTTTTACTCAGTGCTCTGCCAATTGAGCTGCCACCGCCAAATCAGTTTTTATCCGCACTTTCTTGCTGCGGTCTCCACAATCACAATCTCATCCAAGGTTACGCCCAGCATTGCAGCCAGGATCACCAGGTTGTCGATGGTCGGCATGGATGTCCCGCGAATCCACTTGTAGATTGCCTGTGGTGTCGCAAACCCGAAAACCATCTGCATATCCCTTACAGACATGCCGGCTGCAATCCTCAGCCTGTCGATGTTCCGCCCGGTTGCGACAGTGTCAACGAATGGTATTTCCATCATATCGCACCTCCTATGTTCCGGCAGCGCCGGTCCATAAGAGTGCCGGCTATGCTGCCCTATTTTTCTTTAAAATCTCATCCTCTGTCATTATTTCTGTTTCTTTTAACTCCCCTGCCGGGGGCAGTTTCATAAAACTGTAATCTCGAAAATTTCTGTTCATCTATAGTTTCGCCTCTTTTCTGCCAAAAAATAAAACCGCCTGTCTTTTCGGACAAGCGGCAGTCTAAGCATAATCACTACGATTCATCTGATTACTCCAGTATGCGCACGGGCGCACCTGGTCCCAGATATCCACTTGATCCGGCCTGGTTAAGGCATGACGAAATAAGCCTTTCAGTTTTACTGGCTGAGGGCATATTTGTTCCCTGAAGATCACACGGGCGATATAAATTTTTGAAGCTGTATGTATGAATCTGCAGCATAGCCTTTCCTTTCCGGACCTGTGGTCCTTTTGTTTTCTTTGTCTACTATAACATGAAAGAATGGTATTGTCATTAAACTGTAAGTATAAAATTCCGGAATATACCGCCGCGGTTTGTGTGGCAGCTGTTCAGGTTTGGAAAGTTTCCTGTTTTTGCGCAGCAGTGCTCAACCCCGGATCAAAGGCTGGAGCCCTCTCTCCACCAGCAGGTCATTCACGGTCTGCAGATCCTGCTGCTTCATCAGGCCGAACCAAATGATAACATCCCTTTTCCTTCGGACATACAAGGGAGCATGGCCGGCATACTTTAAAAGATATTGGGCCTCCTCAAAAGATGTACCAATGGCAAAACATATGGAAATCAGCACATTTCGGGAGGGATTGTTTTTCTTGCCGTTGATGATATTCCCGACATAGGCAAATGCCAGGCCCGCATCCTTTGATACAGCAGCCGCCCGTTTATCGTACTTATTCAGGAGAGAATTTAAATAATCACCTATTCTTGCATCCTCATTTAAAAGCTCGTCAGACCAGTCTTTTTCAAACTCTTCAAAAGATTTGTATTTATTGATAAAACGCTCCAATGATACAGTTTTATGGTTGTTGACATAAAACGGCTCTTTTACCATGATTATCCCACCCTTTCTTCTTGCTGCCTCATCCTGTTAATTTGACAATACTCCATAATCTGACCATTTTCAATCACCATTGCTGTCAACCTTCCATCATAGACACATCCGGTGTCAATGGCAATGTCACATCCATGATTGAGCCACTGGGGCACCCATTCATTTCCCAGAAACATCGTTGGGGTATGCCCGAAGATTACCTTTTTCCCATAAGTTCTGGAATCAAGATAAAACTCCTCCCTGGCCCACAAAAGAATCTCCTCCTTCTGCCGGTCCATCGTTCTGCTTTTATCAATACCGGCATGGACGTAGATATAATCTTCATCCTCATAATAAAGAGGCAGGCCGGACATCCACATAATATCATCATAAAAGGCTTCTTCATAACCCTCGTATGAAAGTATCGTGCTGCGATAACCATTATAATACCATCCCTGATTTTCGCGGTTCATATACTCCAGCAGCATAGCTTCGTGATTGCCCTTCAGGGCAATCACCTTCTCTCCGTACATCCTCTGTAAGTCTCTGATGTATTTCACAGCCAGTCTGGGATGATCTCCCCGGTCAATGTAATCGCCGAGGAAAATCAACCTGTCCTCTTCCGGGACATATCTTCCCTCTTTGATTAACCCTGAAACCAATAAATCCAACTCTCTGTAACAGCCATGAATATCTCCGATGACAATTGTTTTCATAATCACTCACCCCTTTTTCTTTCCAGGACATCATTATAAGGTCAGATACTGCATAAACTTGATGAAATCTTCTTCCTGTAAATCCTCATACTCACCCTTCTCATTCATCCGGCAGACGATACACCGGCTGTAGAGCACAAGGGCCATCTCAGGGATGACAGCAAGGGGCTGTAAATTTATTCCTTTTTCATTGCGCAGTTCCTCTTTCCGCTGGATTTTCTCCTCCTCCTGGTATTTATTATAAACCAGGAAAAGGTTGTCTGTGCCGGGGATTGGAATCAGTGTTCTGTCAATCTTCTTATTATTGGAAAACAGTGATGCATCAAGATAGCCAAGGATAAACGGGTCCATATCCTCTTCTTTGATTCTTGTAATGGTTCTGTTTCCATAGAATGCCTGTGCGGTAATAAGAATCCTTTTTTTCCCATTTCTCAAATCTTTTTTTGTAAATGTCTTTCTCATGTTCTGTTCCTCCTTGCATTTGATTTTTTGAACTTCATGGCCCGATTATAGCAAAGAGGAATCCCGTCATCTGCTACTGCCAGTAGCAATTTCCTATTAAGTACAAAGCGCCATCAGCCGCTCCGGCCAATGACGCTGTCTTTAAAACAATATATCCATATCCAACATTTTCTTATTTCAGTGGCAATCTGGTCAAACTCTAGCGTTAAGTCTGTTTTATTTCCGGAAGCAGAGGCGTCAGGCAGTCCATCCCTAAAAGGAGTGTTGAGCCATTGTGCAGCAGAGCAGATGTAGCTGGCTGCAGCAGCCCAAACGCACCGAGAGCAATCAGACTTCCGTTAAATCCCATGACAAAATGGTAATTTCGATCGATACGGTCCATCAGCTTTTGTGACAACCTGCGAAGCAGTATCAGTTCCCGGAGGTCTTCTGCCATAATTGTTATATCCGCAACCTCCCGGGCAACACTGGCGCCGCTCCCGATTGCGATTCCTACGTCTGCAAGAGACAATGCCGGGGCGTCATTGATGCCGTCTCCGATCATAGCGACAATCTTGCCTTCCTCCTGCATGCCGCGGATGAAAGCTGCTTTATCTTCGGGGAGCACCTCCGCCCGGTAATCGTCAATACCCAGTTCTTCTGCAATAGCTGCTGCCGTATTACGGTTATCTCCCGTGAGCATCACAACGTGTCTGATTCCGACTTCATGCAGGAGATCTACCATTTCTTTCGCTTCCGGCCTGAGAGGGTCGTTGATTCCTATGGCGGCTGCCAATTCTCCACCAATGGCAAGATAAAGCCAGGAGCGGTCCGGAGCAAGGGAGTCAAACACCTCCCGGTCTTCAGGAAGAACGACTACCTCTTCGTCTTCAAAGATAAAATGACGGCTGCCAATTACGGCCCGTTTCCCCCCAATCCTGGAGGCAATCCCATGGGCTACCACATATTCCACTTCGCTGTGCATTTCCTGATGGTCAAGCCCCTGTTCCCTGGCTGCTGTGACCACAGCGTCAGCCACAGAATGCGGAAAATGTTCCTCAAGACATGCCGCTACCCGCAGCATCTCTTTTTCCTCCTGGCCATGGAAAGCCACGACATCGCACACAGCAGGACAGGCGTTGGTAAGTGTTCCCGTCTTGTCAAAAACCACTGTGTCCGCTTTACTGAGGATCTCCATGTATTTACCGCCCTTAACGGTGATCTTGTGCTGCCCGGCCTCCCGCATGGCAGATAAGACACTAAGCGGCATGGAAAGCTTCAGCGCACAGGAAAAGTCCACCATCAACACCGAGACAGCTCTGGATGCATTACCGGTCAAAAGCCACGTCAGGGCGCTTCCGCCCAGGCACCAGGACACGAGTTTATCCGCAAGATGATATGCACGATTTTCAGTACCGGACTTCAGGCGTTCGGACTCTTCTATCATCCTGACGATACGGTCGTAGCGGTTTTCCCCGGCAACATGTGTTACGCGCACCACGCAGTTGCCTTCTTCCACCACGGAGCCTGCGTAAACCGCTGCCCCGGGACGTTTCGCAACAGGGACGGACTCACCGGTCAGGGACGCCTGATTAAGCATCACATCTCCTTGCTCAAGGATTCCATCCAACGGCAGAACGTGCCCGGTATGAACCACAATCTTATCCCCTGCCTCTATTTGTGCCAACGGGTTCAGAACCTGTTTTCCATCCTCCTGAATCTTCCAGACCTGATCCACATGCAGAGACATGTTTTTTGCCAGATCATCCACCGACTTCTTATGGGTCCAGGCATCCAATGTATCACCGAGTCCAAGCAGGTACCGCACAGATCCTGCTGTCTCAAAATCACCGGTTATAAGAGACGTTCCTATGGCAGCACCATCCAGAACTTCTACATTCAGTTTCCACTGAGCCAGCGTTTTTATCGCCAGCCATATGCGGGGAACTGAGCTTACCGTGTTGACCGCCTGCCGCACCGGCATAGGAAGAAACATCCTCTTCGCATAGTACCACAGCACCTGGAAGACCATTTTTTCTTTATACTCACGATTGATACGACGACTATTGGCACTCAGAACATGAGCCTCCTCCTCAGCTTCCTCATAAGAAAACCGTGACAGCTGAGAATATAGGGCGGCTCGGTCCCCGTGAAAAAAGATAATCAGGCTGCACCGCCGCTCATGTACTGTCGCCTGATCGACGCCGGGAAGTGCCCGGACCCAGGCTTCCAGCAAATCGGCCTGCTCCATACTCATAGACTGCTGCATTGCTTTCAGGCGCACTCGTCCTGCGCTTTCGTGAAGAATCTGGAATCTCATACCTGTGTGCCGTCTTCGATAAATACAACGTCCTCTTCCGCTGCTTTGGCTCTCGATTCATTAATCGCCTTTGCATCAGCCAGAAAGTCTGAGCAGTTCTCCTGGACGGCCTCAACATCGCTCATGACCTGGTCTTTACAGCGGAACGCCGCTGCAGTGACGTGGGTATAAACTTTACGAGCATCTTTGCTGCCAAGTAGTTTGAAGCCGGCAGTCCCGAACAATATACCTCCGACAAAAGGCGCAATTTTTTCTGTTAACTTCATTCTAATACCCTCCTTTATTATTACAGAAAGCAATTATGTCTGTTCTGTAATCCAAACTAAAGATAGTTATTGCTAACCACTTTGTTATTATAGCTTCCTGAAAGAGAAAAATCAAGAGGCCTGCGAATCGGAAGTATATAGATTGATTATTTCTCTGAATCACATTATGATATTGATAAAAACAGGAATCCATTCCGTAAAAAAGTAGATTGGAGGGTATCTATGGGTGCATTAGATGGATTAAAAATTTTAGATTTTTCCACACTTCTTCCGGGACCCTATGCGTCCCTGATGCTGGCTGATATGGGAGCTGAGGTACTGAAAATCAGTTCTGCAGGCCGGCCGGATCTTGTGGTAAATTATGAACCATATATCGGAGACAGTGGAATATCTGCATGTCAGGCCTGGCTGGGAAGGAATAAAAAGACCATGTTCCTGAATCTGAAAACTGAAGAAGCAAAAAAGATTATCAGGAAACTTGTTAAGGAATATGATATCGTTCTGGAACAGTTCCGCCCCGGTGTTATGGACAGACTTGGTATCGGTTATGAAGACTTGAAGAAAGTAAATCCCGGTCTGATTTACTGTGCCCTGACCGGATACGGACAGACAGGCCCGTTAAAAAATGCAGCCGGACATGATATCAATTACCTGTCCCGAAGCGGCATCATCTCTCACGCAGGAAGGAAAGATGACGGCCCCTCTCTGATGAACTTCCAGATTGCCGACGTCGCCGTTGGTTCCATGAACTCTGTGATCGGTATCCTGGCTGCAGTGTATTACCGCAGCCAGACCGGAAAAGGGCAGTTTATCGACATCTCTATGCTTGATGGCTGCATCCCCTTTAACAGTCTGGACGGAGCCGGCTTTCTTGTGTCCGGAAAACAGCCGGAAAGAGAAGGGGAAATGCTTAATGGTGGCTGCATGTATGACTATTATGAAACAAAAGATGGAGAATATATGAGCGTTGGCGCCCTGGAACCAAAATTCTGGTCAGAATTCTGCAAAGGAATCGGACGGGAGGATCTGAGCAACGCAACGGTCTGGCCGGCAGATTCTAAAAAAATTAAAAAAGAAATACGTCAGATATTCAAGACAAAGTCCAAAAAAGAATGGATTGACATCTTTAAGGACTTTGATGCCTGTGTACAGCCGGTCCTGAATCTTCAGGAGGCTCTGATAGAAGATCAGCAGATCAAGGAAAGAAAACTGATTATTGATGTGCCGCTGCCCACCAGTGACGGGCAAAAAGTCAGACAAATGGCGACCCCCATCCATCTGAGTGAGTCGCCATGTAAATACAACTTTGCCGGTTACCCATTGGGCTATCATACGAAAGAAATCATTGCGTCTTTGGGACTGGATTATGATGCCCTTGAGGAAAAGGGCGTATTCTCCTGATTTTTGGCGCTTTTCAAATCTTTCTGATCACTTTTGCCGGAACCCCGCCGACAACAGTATCCGCCGGAACATCTTTTACGACAACTGCCCCAGCTGCAACCACAGCATTATCGCCGATGGTCACACCGGAACAGACCGTTGCATTTGCACCGATCCATACTCCTTTTCCTATGTGGATCGGTGCAGGATGAAGTGCCTGGCGTTTTTCCGGAGCCATATCGTGGTTCAGGGTTGCCAGAACCACTCCATGACCGATCAGGGCCCCATCATCGATGAATATCCCACCCTGATCCTGAAACTTACATCCGGCATTAATAAAAACATTTCTGCCTATTGTGATATTCTTTCCAAAGTCTGTGTAAAATGGCGGGAACAGTCCAAATCCCTCATCCACCGGCTTTCCGATCAGCTCTGAAAAAAGATCCTGTAATTCTTCCGGCTCATGGTATTTTGTATTGATCTCCATCGTAATCTTCTGTGCCTGCCTGCTGTAATATCGCATCAGGCTGATGGCTTCCGGGTTTTCCCCAATGGT
>JBGUIF010000005.1:0-2101 GCA_045112755.1 Anaerobutyricum sp. | reverse complement strand
TCCGGGATATTATGTCTGACAATGGATCCGTCTTTCTCATTCCGGGATCCTTCCAGAGAAAAAATGACAGCCGGGTACGGCAGTTCGCCCCCCCCCTTATATGGGGAAATAAAAACCAGCTAACTCATGACTGAAGTCACAAGAATGCGCTGGCTAGTCTTTCAACTTTTTGCTCCTCCATTTTATGTCTTGAGATAGCTCTATCCGTTATTATAATATCCTTTTTCGATTATTCAAAGTTGATTGGAATGACGCAACTTCTTCTTTCTCCAGTCAGCACCCTCAAAATAGACATCACATTCATCATGTATGCCAGTCAGTTCTGCCCAACGTGCGGAGAGTAGTTTTGCGTACTGGATTGGATCAAGACCATAGCTTCCGAGTGCAAAGCCGTCATTTATTTCAACAAGTAAAGTCCTTCCGTCCTCCGTCAGGCCAAAATCCATTGCATATCCGGCAGGGGCGCCCGTGTATGCTCTGACGGCGTTGTCCAGTACATCTGAATCATAATGTGCGTGCCAGTCTCCTCGATATGGTCTTACATCCCAAATAGCTCCATAACGGACAAATGCGCGCCACTCAGTCCAAAATTCCACCGGCTCACTGCAGAGAACCGGCTCCTCCTTTCCTGCATGGCGCAGGCGGGGAATATCTTTCTCCGTCCGGAGTACAAAACCAACGAAGACTTTGTCTTTGACAGGTTTTACAAATACAGGCCATGATTCAGGCCTGGAAAGAACTGAATCAAGTGTATCTGTCCAGATCCTGCGCCCGAGATAATCCGTGAGTTCTTCCGGATAATCATACTCCGGAATGGTAATGCCATAAGAAGCCATGATCCTGTTCGTCAGGGACACGCCGCCTACAACCAGATCGTCCGGCCTGCATCCTTCCAGTTCCTTCTCATCCTCAAAGAAAACTGGTTTATATCCAAGGGCCTGAAATCCCTGCCATGCCACATATTCAGTTTCCGTCTCTGGAATTCCCAGCATTGACGCCTTAATAAATACTCTCGTTTTGATCACACTCCCTCCAACATCGAAAATGCTTCACTGGTTTCAGAAGCCTTTTGACTTTTTCTTCTTCCAATCTCTTTCAGGTTTTCGAACCCCTCCTCATCAACACGTATTCCAAACAACCTGGACTCATCTACTGTAAATTCGAGAGGCAGTCCGTACGTCTCATACAACGAGTAAGCGAACAGACTGAATAGCATTTCTTCGGTGGTGAATTCCAGAAAAAGACAGCTGTCCTCATATCTCAGGAGTGTGTGGTAAAGCAGAACATTCTCTTTGACAAGAAGGACATATCCTTCTTCAAAAAGGAATCGGTAGCATTCTTCCTTTCTTTCCAGCTGAACCTGTTTCAGCTTCCCTACGATTCTTCTCCTGCCGTCTCTGATCACACCCGTTTTTATTCCAGTCAGCATTTTAAAATTCAGTTTTAGTTTCCTGCCCCCATCGGTTCTACTCCTTTCTTTTCCTCAGTGCTTAAACTACTGTGCAGTATTTTCTGTATCAAACACGAGCCCTGAAAGCGCATTGTACAGAGCCTTGTAATAAACATTGGGTTCCTGCCTAGGTGACAGGCCTGATACGCTGCCGTCACCGGCTTCCAGAATCTTCCATGTGCCGTCCGCAAGCTCAGCATAGTCAATCGTATAATAAGGACTGGAAAGACCGCTGTATCTTTCAATAAGGTCTGCGGGCGGCATTTCTGTGTAATCCGGCTGAAGGGAATTCCTGCATATACTGATGACCTTATGGTCTGCATAAAAAGCCCGGAACTCATTTGTCCTGCCGGCATATCGTTTCAAGTCCAGATACTCTTTAATGCAGATCCCGCCTGTCATCAGATCTCCCCGATACTTGTAGAAAACCTGCATCCAGTCATTAAACTCCGCCTGTGTGATGTCCTGACCAAAAAAAGCAGGGAATTCTGTCCCCTTGACGGACTTGACACTGTCCTTGACCATGAAGCGGCGGAACTTCTTTTTTACGGCATCCACATCTACTTTTCCATCAGCAAAGTAGATCATTCCTGCAGTGTCTTTCTTTATGAATGGATAGACATTCGGAAAAAGATGCAAATTATCATATTC
>JBGUIF010000004.1:0-5429 GCA_045112755.1 Anaerobutyricum sp. | reverse complement strand
TTTTGTATTGATCTCCATCGTAATCTTCTGTGCCTGCCTGCTGTAATATCGCATCAGGCTGATGGCTTCCGGGTTTTCCCCAATGGTGTCGCTTTCTCTGAAATATTTTAAAAGTTCACTTAGTTCCATCAATCAATCATCCTCTTCTTATTCTGTTCTTTACTTCAGATATTCTTCAAAGAACGTTGTCATTTTGTCAAATTTACTCATATTATTTTAACCGCGTTTTTTCCTATAATCAAATGCTTGTTGTCTATATCTTCCTATGTTAAATTTGAATAGGAAGGAAATGAAAGGAGAATTCTCATGGACATACGGACAATGCAATATTATCTGGCAGTGGTCAGGGAAGGTACGATCTCCGCAGCAGCAAAGGCTCTTCATGTCTCGCAGCCTTCACTGTCACGACAGATGAAGGAACTGGAAGAAGAACTCGGTGCAGCACTCTTTGTACGCGGAAACAGAAGGATCACCCTTACAGAGGAAGGCATGGTGCTCCGAAAAAGGGCGGAAGAGATGGTGCACCTAATGAAAATGACGGAAGACGAGATTGCGCAGATAAAAAATCATATTTCCGGGTCCGTGCGGATCGGTGCCGGGGAATCCTGGTCATTTCACTACCTGTCACGTACAGCGGCGAGTCTCTCCAAAGAACACCCGGATATCCGTTTCCATATCACCAGTGGAGACACACAGGATCTGATGGATGAATTGGACAACGGACTAATTGACTTTGCTGTAATCTTCACGGATGTAGATCACACACTCTACCAGTCTATAAAGCTCCCCGTGGAAGACAGCTTCGGTCTTCTGATGCCAAAGCATTGCCCTCTGGCGGAAAGGAAAGCAATCCATCTTTCAGACTTAAAAGGGCTGCCTGTTATTGTTTCCAGGGCTGCTTCTCCCTATTTTGCAGGTTCGGATGAATTGTCCTCGTTAAATGTTATTGCCACTTATAATCTGGTCTATAATGCGTCCCTGCTTGTAGAAGACGGCCTTGGTTATGCAATCTGTTTTGATAACTTAATCAATACAACAGGAGACAGTCCTCTCTGCCTGAGACCGATTATCCCTAAAATAAAAAATGCCGGATATCTGATCTGGAAAAAATATCAGGCCTTTTCTCCGGCAGTGCAGATGTTTATTGATCGTATCCGTGACACAATCAGCCAGTATTAACTATATGACAGATTTGTGAGTATATTTTACTTCAAACCATTCAGCATGTTATCTTTAACTAAATGAAAAGCATTAATACCTTTACCTAAAGAGAGGGAAGTATAAAGCTATGAAAAAAAGTATGAACCACAGAGCGCAAAATATAATGCTCATCACAATGCGCAGGCAGAGGCGGATGAGGCCGTCTTTCGAACCATCCTGGACAGCGTGGAAGGAGAGACCATGCTGTATGCGGATGATGATCCGCTGCTGAAAGATTTTGCAGGGAAGCAAAAGGTTCATGATACTGCTCTTTCTGAACATTACAGCGCACTCTCCAGCGTGGAGAACTTCACAGTATTTCATGCCACCAACAGCCATCTGGTACAGATGGGTGATGTCATCGAGTCCATGAACCGCTGCGGAATCCCCGTGGATATTGTGGAGGAAGACGAGTATGAGAAAGCTTTCCAGGCAGCGCTTTCTGATGAAGTCCTGGCATCAGTTGTTTCCCCACTGATTACGTACCAGAATTCAGATCAGAATATGGAAGAATTTGAAATCGGGTATGATAATGCTTTTACCACGAAAGCATTGTATCGGCTGCATGTCAGATGGCCGATCATCAATGAGGCATATCTGGACCAGTTGTTTATGACCCTCAATGCTTTTGGATTCTTTGATGTCACGGAAGAGTGGTAAAGTCGTCTGGGATGTGAGGAATATCGGTGTCAGCATATAAGAACGTGACTGCTATTATTTAGGAGGTATGACAAGTGATTATTGATAACAATGTGGATGAGATAAAGACAACGAGGCCGCCGCTTTAATGCGGCAGCCCCGAATATCAGGTGTCAGGCACCTCCATTTAAATACTTCAACAGTCTGTTCTGGAAATCATGATAAAATGGTTTCTCAATATACACGACGTGCGACCCCCCTGTTATCTTTTCAATCGCAGAACCCTCCGGCAAAGAAGATAAGGACGCTTCCACAAGATCCAAATCCAGATAAGGATCCTTATCACCATAAATAATCAATGTTGGTGCCGAGATTTTTGTAAGGTCAATCAGTTGTACGGAAGTCGGAACACAGGCATCGCGTCTTCCTCCGTTTGGACTTTGGTCCTGATCATAATGCCAGCAGCCTGAGCAGAACATTTCTATGACAACAGGATCTGCCACTTCATAATCCAGTGTCCCGTCCTCTTTCCTCTGGAAGTCCTCGGCGGCACTCTCCCAGGTATTGTGATGAAATGGTTCCTTCACTTCCGCTTCACCTATGCCTCTAAGAATCGGTGCATACAGTACGATTTTATTGATGTGACTGCCATGCACTGCCGCAAACCGGCTTACCGTAATGGTTCCCCAGCTCCATCCAAGCACATCGATCTTTTCCTGACCCGTTTCGCTGACTATCTTTTCTACTGCGGCGTTAATATCCTCCGCGGCATAATCTGAGTCGGGAAGAAAGCCGTCCGCGACTTTTCCGGACCGGCCGTAACCGGCTATATCCAGCCGCCATACCGCATAACCTTCACGGGCAAGCTTCCTCACAAGGCTGTAATCTTTATAATTAACATCAAATTCATGGGAAGAATAAGTCACCCCATGCATCAACAGAATATTTTTTTCCGGTTTTGTTCCTTTTTTGGTCATGCAATCCAGATGGAGGGCAACGCCATTTCGCTCCAGGGGATATTCTTTGTAACTGTAGGACGTCTCTGCCACGATATCCGGCAGGTTCTCTTCAGATTTTCTTTTTTCTTCACAACCACAAAGAAGGCACAGACACAGGGCCATCCAAAGGAACACTATACATTTTCTTTTTGCTATATCTCTCACAATATTCTTCATAAGCCAATCCTTCTTCGTCCGATTTAATACGTCTTTTATGATTCTGAAAACTGTTTGTCCAACTCTTTATTCCATGAAACTGATTTTTTTATTGTCCTCCAGCTGTAAGATAAACCATCGCAATAAAGCTGAATATCCCGAACCAGACTGCCAGGCTGACCGGCGGCAGGAACAAGGACTTCAGAATCCCGAATATCATGCTTCGTACATCTTTCCATTCCGGTTTTTTATGGTATCTTCTCTTCTTTCCGTCTTCTGATATTGTGTAGATCCAGGGTCTGTCATGTAATTCCACAATGCCGAATTTCAAAACATAGATCGGAACGACAGGAACCGCTATGCAGAACCACACTGCGGACCCACCGAGATTAAGCGCATGAAAGTCGAAACCATTCAGAATAAGTGCAGTGATGACCGGCAGGAACAAAACAATGATACTCAAAAGAAGCATCCGAACGACCCTGTATGGTGTGGTGAACCGCATGACTACAGGACAGTCTTTCCCATCGATTTTACTGAAGAACACCGGGGGAACCGTTTTCTTTTCCAGGATTTCCTTCCTGAGAACCAGCTTTCCACTGTCCCGGCGGAAGGTCTCTTTTCCGGAAGTGAAAATCTTCCTCCCCGACACCACAGAGAACCTGTTTCTTGTCGTGTCACTATAGACACAGAGTACGACCACAAAGAAAAAGACTCCCAAAGGTGCAGTTATGAAAAGACTTCCACCAAGGTTCATTCCGAACAGAGAGAACGCACCGAAACATGTGCCGCACAAAAGCAAAGTGACAAAGATGGCTTTGAACCACCAGGGCAGAAAATAATAGTGGGAATCTTTTAATGCGCGGACGCTCACTTTTCCCGTCTGACCGTTGACTGCCGCCATCAGGTCTCCCTTGCACACGTAGTAGACCGGCAGCAGCACCGGCATTGTGACGGCAGATTCCACGGAAGCCACAATCCTGACCGCCTTTGTTTCCAGGCTTTTTCTGACTGCTGGTGTATAGCAATCTTCTACTTCCCGGCAAATGCGCTGTTCCAGGTCCTTTCCTCCGACATCCGGAATCTTTACATGGTGGCCCGCTGCATAGCCAAACTCGAACTCTTTAAGAGCCTTCAGATCAAACGGCTCCATCCCATCGAGAAGAAGGTTGTCCAGCTGCCTGGAACAGTTGACAAAGGTATCCTCCATAAAGCCCTCGCAGCGGTATACACTTTCTGCGTCCATCCTGGACACCCTCATATGAACCGGCCCACGGACCATCTCATAGGGAAGGTAAAATCCTTTCAATTCCGGAATCAAGGGAAGAAGCATCTTTGCTTCCTGTTTTCCCCTGTTCTTCCCGCACCATTCTTTTAATCTCTCGCGGGCTTCCTGCTCCGTGATCCCGAAAGGGACGACACTCTCCGGCATATTATTAGAATTCAGGTATTGTGTTCGTACCAGGCTGCGGCCGCAGAAGGCACAATTTGACAGGGCTTCATTCTCCTCAAACACCACTTCTGCACCACAGCCACTGCAGGATGTGCAAAAAAGCCGGTATTTTTTTACAGCGCCTCTGAGTTTTTCTCTCTGCAGGTCCCGAAAGCCCTGTTTTTCCCGCTGTGCCTCTGTGATGCCGACAGTTCCTCCGCAGTAGCTGCAAACGTACTTCTGTTTTACGATATCGAAAGCAGCAGATGCACCGCACTGCGGGCAATGAATATCTGTAATCCGGTTTTCCATCTGCATCCCTCCCAAACAAACCTGTGCTGCATCCCTTTGTTTTCATCCAGGGGTTCCTCTGATATCCAGTATACCACAAAACGAAAAGGATTATCCATGTACTCTGAATATCTGGGAAGTCCCCCCTGAGGGGTCTTTTATGTCTGTCTTTCATATAGTATAATATAAACCAACATCTAAGCGAACCTGATATTTCCCGATGGTTTATGGGACCGGCAATTTTTAAGCGAATATGAAAAAGTATTTGAACTCCAGGTCTTCTGGATAAGTATTGAAGGAATGATGTATTGTATTGAATGATATAATTACTGCAATTGATGATTGAGAGGAATTTTCATGAATATATCACTTCGGAAAGTTGACGATGATAATTACACAAGGTGGTCTTAATTATGGATAAATTGAAAAGCCTGATCTCACAATTAAAAATATTGCTTCCGCGGGGAATTAAGATGTTTATGGAAAACAACATGACCGTATTCTCAGGGTATGCGACGCTGTTTATTCTATCAGCAGTCTTTCCCTGTATTATGTTGATTATATCCATTGTGAACCTGCTTCCGGGATATTCGACAAACGATGTGCTGACTATCTTATTTCAGCTCCTGCCGGATCTGGCGCCCATTAAGCATCTTATCACATCTCTGTTCACGGATCTTCAGAACCAATCCGGCGGACTGCTGGCTTCAGCG
>JBGUIF010000003.1:0-5829 GCA_045112755.1 Anaerobutyricum sp. | reverse complement strand
TCATCTTTTGCAGACAGAGCAGGGTACATAAGAATCATCCCGGCAATCTCGTCCTGGTGTGAACTTCCGACAACCGTAGTGACAAGGCCTCCCATGCTGCCGCCAAGAAGGAAAATCTTTTCTGCATCAACAAAGTCCCAGGTCCTGGAGGCCTCCAGCACAGCTTCCAGGTCCGATGCTTCAGTCAGAATAGACATTTCCTTATTACTGCCATCACTTTTGTTGCCGCCGACCGTACCGCCGCAGAAATCGAAAACATAGACCGCATAACCGGTCTCTGCCAGTCTTTCGGCATAGCGCTCACCTGACGTATGGTCGTTTCCCAGTTCATGGGAAAAGATTACCAGCGGCACTTTCCCGTCAGTTTCCGGTATATAAGCGATACCATAAATTTTAAGGTTACCGTTCTGAACCCATATTTCCTGGGTTGTATAAGATTTTGCAGGCATAGTCTTCTCTCCTTTTTCTCCCGACTGTATGCCATCTGTATTTTCTCTGGCGGCAGCAGTACCGTACCCTGTAAGCAGCAGGCACATGACTGCGCATAAAGATATAAACCTCATAATTCTTTTTTTCATCTTATTATCTCCTGATATTTTTTAAATAACTGCTGCATTCCATCATGTGCCTTTATTATATCTTCTCCTCTTCCTATGTTCAAATATTCATTTTCTATATCTTCCTATACTAAATCCGAATATTTAATAAGGTGCCATAGAGTGCCTGGCACCCCACGGAACATATGCTTCAACACATTTGTCGCCATAGGGCGCCTGTCACCCTTACGAAATCCTTACGTACGATTCAGCACCCAGGCAAAAGCCCTGGCCGTCCTCAGGTCAGCATCTTTAAAATGATTTCCTTGATTCCATTCCAGGGTGCAGTCCACTCCGGCATTCTTTAAAATCTCCTCTGCGCTGCGCACAGCGTTTCCGACCGTAGCCATCACGGCATTTCTGGTCCGTTCTTCCCGGTCCCCCAGGCTCAGATATACCGTCCTGGTATGGATCGTGTTGCTGCGCATATAATCGATAAAATGCGGATACCAGATGGAGGGAGAAGCTGCTGCAACTCCATCAAAACAATCTGTCTGATAAGCAGCCCAAAGAGAGAAAAGGCCTGCCAGTGAATAGCCTCCGATGATCAGCTTTTTCCCAGGGTTATCCTCTTGTGGCTTATCCTCTTTTGGCTTATCCTTTTGTGACTCATCCTCTTGCTCCAGGATTCCGGGAAGGATTGGAAGGATTTCCTTTAGCAGGAAATGTAATGTCTCGTCTGCCTTTCCGGCAAAGCCTTCTTTACCAAATACCGCCTGCGCTGTCCAGGGAGACAAATCATGGTTCCATTGGTTCACTTTCAAAGCCAGAAGACAGAAATCCTTGTCCGGGGATAATTCCCTGATACTGGCAATCTCCCGGTCAATCCCTTCCAGTTCATGTTCATCCACCATCTGGAGGAGGATGGTATCCGCCTCTTTATTACCGTAAATATAGGATTTAAAATTCATCTTTCTCCTCCCTCTAAAATACCAGCTGTCATCTTATGGTCTTCTGTCATTTTTCCTGCATTTGTTCTCTTCCCCAGCTGAAGAATCCTTGTTCCTATATACAAGACCACTGCCTGCTTAAAATCTCTAGGATCATAACCACTAACTTCACGAATCCGGTTAAGCCGGTACTGCAGAGTATTATAGTGAATGAATAAATGATTTGCTGTCTCTTTCAGACTCATACCGGAATCATAATACATTCTCAGGATTTCACAGTCTTCTTTTGTCAGTTTTCCCAGAGTCTGTTCCAGATAAGTATCCCTGATGTTCCCTGAGACATTTGCCAGAAGAATCTGTAAATCCATCTCGTCAAAGATGGCGATACTACTGCCCTCCTCCAAACTTGCCAAAGCAATCCCGGCGGATTCATAGGAAATATACTGCCTCCTCAGAGTCTGGGTTGAACCGATTCCGATTTTTAATATCCTGTCATATTTATCCACCAGCTTCTGCAGACGGAACATATTCTTCTGAAGATTCTCCTCCTCCGCTATAACCAGATATTCATTGGGATAATCATAAGTATGCAGATTCTGACCAATCTTTTCAAAAGTATCACGTATTCCTGATTCTATCAGGGAAGCATTGGCTGGATGATATCTTTCATGGGCTTTTATTACTATAGTCTTCCACCCTGTTTTATTGATGTTAATGTCATTATTCTGGAAAATATCATTTAAAAAATCCTGGTCGATATCCATGTTTTTTGTCAAGGCACGAACTGCGATCTGCATTTGAGACTGATTGTTCCTGTCACGGATATCCATCTCGTGCTCCCTGAGTAACATAAGGGTAATTCTTTGTGCCAGAACGGCATATTTGGTTACTTCATCAGGCGGACCGGTGATCCCGATCACAGCCACTGTCTTCCCGTGAAAACGTATTGGCATATTGATTCCTTTTTTTGCTCCCCGGCTGACATCATCTTCCTCCACTGTGATCGTCTTCCCGGTCTTTGCTGCTTCATGCCCTGCATCATGATAATTGCCCACACGTATTTCATCAGTACTGGCATATATTCTTCCGTTTATATCAATATAATTAATATTATGGTCACATATGGACTTCAATGTTTCCACAATCTGTTTCGCAAACTGAATATGAACCATCTGAACCTCCTTGTTTATTATATATAATAATAATCCCCCATATAATTCATCATTTTTTGTTATCTATAATATATCAGATCATTTCATACTTTGCTATCTTATATTCATCAAAAACAGGCCGGGAAAACCGGGAACGTATAAGAACAAATGGGAGGTTTATCATGAAGTTACTATTTGCATCGGATTCTTTTAAAGGATCATTATCCAGTGAACAGACTGTAGAACTTCTGGCCAGGGCTGCCAGGGATGTATTTGGTGAAATTGAATACAGTGGAGTTCCTGTGGCAGATGGTGGAGAAGGCACCACAGATGCAGTTATTTCTGCCCTGCAGGGAGAGAAAATCACGGTGGAAGTGTATGGTCCTTTGATGGAGCGTACTACTGCTGTTTATGGAAAACTTGACAATCATCGGGCGGTTCTGGAGATGGCAGCCGCATCCGGTCTGCCCATGGTTCCGGTTCAATCCAGAAATCCACTTCACACCACCAGCTACGGTACCGGAGAAATGATCCGGGATGCCCTGGACCGTGGTTTTGATGATATCTCCATCGCGATTGGAGGCAGTGCCACCAACGATGGCGGCATGGGATGTGCAAGAGCTTTGGGTGTCCGTTTTTTAGATGCGGATGGAAAGGAACTGGAAGGAACAGGAAAAGACCTCATCAAAGTCCACAGCATTGATGTCTCTGAGCTTGATCCCCGCATCAAGAATACAAGAATTACCGTCATGTGTGATGTGACAAATCCCCTCTGTGGAAAAGATGGGGCCACCTACACATTTGCTGCCCAAAAAGGAGCCACTCCTGAAATACAGGATCAGCTGGAAAAAGGCATGATCAACTACCGGGATACCATTATCCGCCAGTTTGATATAAATCCAGATGAGATTCAGGGATCCGGTGCTGCAGGAGGTCTTGGTACGGCACTTTTAGTCTTTCTTGGTGGAAAAATGAAGTCCGGTATTGAAACTGTACTGGAACTCATTGACTTCGATCATCGTCTGGAAGGAGTTGACCTGGTAGTCACCGGAGAAGGACGAACCGATTGGCAGAGCTGCTTCGGCAAAGTAATGCAGGGTGTAGGGCAGCATGCAAAGGCAGCCGGTGTTCCGGCCGTAGGGCTTTGCGGCTCTCTGGGAAGAGACGCAGATCAAATATATAATCACGGAATCGAATCTCTGATGACAACCGTAGATTCTCCAATGCCATTGGAAGAAGCATTGGGCAGATCAGAGGAACTCTATTACTCAGGTGCAGTCAGAATGTTCCGTTTTATTAAAGCTGGAATGAACATAGGAAAAGGAGGAAATTAAACCATGCCTGCATACGATTTCACAACATTTGGCGCACTGATTGGTCTGGTCATTGCAATCATTCTTATTATCAAAAAAGTACATCCTGCTTATAGTTTAATCTTTGGCGCTCTCATCGGAGGTATTGCAGGCGGCGGAGGCCTGGTCACCACTGTTGACACCATGGTGTCCGGTGCCCAGGGAATGATGTCTTCTGTACTCCGTATCATGACTTCCGGCATCCTGGCCGGAGCCCTGATAAAAACTGGCTCTGCCCAAAAAATCGCAGAGACCATCGTAGAAAAAATGGGAGAGAAAAAGGCTGTGGCAGCAATCGCAATTGCAACAATGATAATTTGTGCTGTTGGGGTATTCGTAGATATCTCTGTAATCACAGTAGCTCCCATCGCTCTGGCAATCGGGAAAAGAGCGAATCTTTCCAAAGAAAGCCTGCTTCTGGCAATGATCGGCGGAGGCAAAGCAGGAAATATAATCTCCCCGAATCCCAACACCATTGCTGCATCGGAAGCCTTTGGCGTGGATCTTACTGCACTGATGATGAAAAATGCTGTTCCCGCTGTTTGTGCATTGATTGTAACCATTATTCTATCAAGCTTTCTTTCCAGGAAGAAAAACGGCCTGAAAGTCCTGGACACTGACTGTGATACTTCTGACAGTACTCTGCCCGGTTTTCTGCCGTCCATCCTGGGGCCAATAGCAGTAATTATCCTGCTGGCCCTGAGACCTATAGCAGGAATCAGCATTGATCCGCTGATTGCTCTTCCAATAGGCGGAATCCTGTGTACGCTTGTTACAGGAAATAGCAGGAAGCTGATTGAATTCACTGAATTCGGACTGTCCAAAGTAATCGGAGTCTCCATTCTGTTAATCGGAACCGGTACCATTGCCGGAATCATCAAAGCCTCCGCACTCCAGTATGATGTCATTCATGTCCTGGAAATGATGAATATGCCTGCCTTTGTTCTGGCACCATTGGCCGGTATCCTGATGGCAGGAGCTACCGCCTCCACCACAGCAGGAGCCACCATTGCCTCCCAGACATTTGCCTCAACTTTGATTGAACAGCAGGTTCCCGCACTGGCAGCCGCTGCCATGATTCACGCCGGAGCTACTGTAATCGACTCCCTTCCCCATGGTTCTTTCTTCCATGCTACCGGAGGATCTGTAAATATGAGCATCGGTGACCGCATGAAACTGATTCCTTTTGAAGCCATGGTGGGACTCACCAGCACCATAACCAGCGTCATATTATTCCTGCTCTTTCAATAAACCCCAAAGAGGGGTGCCTGTTACCCTTACGAAAATCTTACGATAATCTTATGCTCGTAAGATTTTCGTAAGGGTGACAGGCACCTTATCATTATGACCGAACCTGCATAAAGATACGATTGTTAAGGTCACTGCCCTCTGTGGTCTCACTGTGCAGATCGGATACTGCGTTTTTAATCAAAGTCAGGGCCAGCTGATTCTCAACCTTTTCCGGATCAAATAGTTCTCCATCATAATCCACAATGATTCTGGCGTTCTCATCGTCTTCGGAATACTCCACTTTGAAATAAATCTGCTGCTTTCGCAGTTCTGATATCAGAATCTGCTGCACCAGTTCTTCAAAAACCAGCCGGATGCGGAGTGCCGTTTTCGGCTGGATCTGATTTTTGGTGCAATAGCGATCAATCTCGCTGAAAAGACCCAGAAGGTCGCAGGAAGAATCCTTAATTTCAATCTCCAGAACCTTGAGCCTGTTGATAAAGCGCCGTGTGAGTTCCTTCTGCGGATTCGTGAAAATCTGCTCCGGCGTTCCCTCTTCATAGATTTCTCCATTGTCCATATAAAAAACCCGATTGGAAATGGTTCTGGC
>JBGUIF010000002.1:0-29145 GCA_045112755.1 Anaerobutyricum sp. | reverse complement strand
CAGATGCCAACAACTGACACAACACAGGACATGGGGATCCTTGCCTTTTTTTGACGAGACAGCCGTTTTAATGCGACGCCCCCTTTTCATTTCCGGCATAAACCCCAATGCAGGTTTTCCGGCGCCGCCATGCATATGAGGGGCTTATTGTCCCTGCGGGGCATGCACAGAATTGCGCAATGGTAAATGTCAGCTGACGCTGACAGGCCATCGGCACAGTTCAACCTTCATCGGCTGAACTTAAAAAAAACAGGTTGACAAATGAATGACAGAATGCTATCATCAGCAGGTATGAACGCCGAAGACAGCAGGTGCCTATGGCATAATGTGTAATACACGCCTGCCGAGGAAGTATATGCAATAGAAATTTTAGCAGCGCCGGCTGTTTAAAGATTTTTGGGTATATCTCTCTCTGTAAGGCAGGGAGATTTTTTTTTGCATTACATGCGCGGAGACCTTTTCAGACAGATCTCCTGCTTTGGCGGTACACAAATCTATAAGGAGGTGCACCAGAATAATGGCTAAAGTTGAGCTGAAACAACCTATCGTTAACGAGATCAAGGCTCAGATTGAAGGAGCGAAATCTCTGATCGTTGTTGACTATCGTGGTATTTCCGTAGCAGATGTTACAGAGCTCCGTAAGCAGTGCCGTGAATCCAATGTGGTATACAAAGTATACAAGAACACTATGGTGAAGAGGGCTGTAGAAGGAACTGAGTTCGAAGGGATCACTCAGGATCTCGAAGGAACTAACGCATTTGTTTTCTCTAAGGAAGACGCTACGGCACCGGCCAGAATCGTTGCAAACTTTATCAAGAAAGCAAAAGTCTGCACGATCAAGAGCGGTGTAGTTGAGGGGACATATTATGATGAGGCAGGAATGCAGACCATCGCTACAATCCCTTCAAGAGAAGAGCTTATCGCAAAGTTTATGGGAAGTATCCAGTCTCCGGTCACAAACTTCGCCCGCGTGCTCAAGCAGATCGCGGAGAAGGATGGCGAGACAGCGGAAGCTCCTGCAGAAGCAGCAGAGTAATAAGCAGACACAGATTTCAGTGCCGGAGTACCTTTGGGATTCGGCGGATTTATCATCATGCTGAAGAGTCAGCATAGAAATATTTAATGGAGGAATATAAGATGACAACTCAGGAAATTATTGAAGTAATCAAAGGTTTATCTGTATTAGAGTTAAATGAGTTAGTAAAAGCTTGTGAAGAAGAGTTTGGCGTATCTGCAGCAGCAGGTGTTGTTGTGGCAGCTGGCCCGGTTGAGGAAGTAGAAGAGAAGACAGAGTTCGACGTTGAGTTAACAGAGATCGGCGGACAGAAGGTTAAGGTTATCAAAGAGGTTCGTGGTATTACAGGTCTCGGCTTAAAGGAAGCAAAGGCTCTCGTAGACGGCGCTCCGAAGATGGTAAAAGAAGCTGTTTCCAAGGAAGAGGCAGAGGCTATCAAGAAGCAGTTAGAGGATGTAGGAGCAAAGGTTACTATCAAATAATTGAACCTTGTATCTGCACAGATATGAATTTTTACAGGGGCTGCCGCTTTAAAGCGGCAGCCCTCATTTTGTTTGCTTTTATAGAATTCTCGCCCTGCCGCTGCTGCTGCGGACAATCAGTTTTGGTTCATATTCCATTCTCATGATGTAGGAATTTTTGTCATTTTTTTCTTTGGCTCTGCCTTTCCTGTAGATGATCTCCACCGCTTCTCTTCCCTTGGCAGAAGAAGAGTGCTCTATGGTGGTGAGGGAAATCTGCGGCATGCCGGCCAGGGTGATATTGTCGAAGCCGCAGACAGAGTAATCAGCAGGTATTTTTTTTCTGTGATCCGCCAGGGCAGCCATGGCGCCCATGGCAGTCATGTCATTGTGCCCGATCAGGGCGGTACAGTCGGGATGTTCCCTCAGAAGAAGACATGCCATATCATAGCCGTTTCTGTACTCTGCCTCATCGATGGTATATTTTGAAAAAGAGGAGGCAGAAGGAGACAGAAGGATGACCTGATCAGAGGAGATACCGGCGTTGCGGAGACTGTCCCGGACACCTTCAAAACGATTGCGGCGGCTCAGTTCCCCTTTACTCACCGGAGCACAGAGGTAGGCCAGTTTTCTGTGACCCAGGGAAAGGAGGTAATCCCCCATCATACAACCGGTTTTACGACTGTCAAGTTCAACAGAATCATAGGGGCTGCCAGAGGGTTTTTCTCCGATGGAGACCACAGGAATCTGCCGGGCAAGCCGGTTGAGATCTGCTTTTCTTGAAGGAGGGTAGAGGAGAATGATTCCTGCCGGAAGGGACTGCTCTAAAAGCCTCAAAACTGCTTCTTCCCGTGCTTCCTGTCTGAAAGTCGTGACTGTCAGAACACAATAGCCATAGCGGGGTGCATGCTCAGTGATGGAATGGATGATGGATGAATGGTATCCGTTTGACAAATGCGGTCCTATGACAACAAGGGTATCCTTGAGGACGAGACCGTCGGGAACTTTTCTTTTTTCCTGTTTTTTATAGCCAAGCTTCCGGGCGGCGTCTTTGACCCGCTGGACGGTCTCCGGGGTGAAGGATACATTGGGGCGCTCGCTGAGGACCATGGATACGGTGGATTGGGAAAGACCAGTGTATTCGGCGATATCTCTGGTGGTAACCTTATTTCTTTTTCCCATGGAACTGCTCCTTATTCTTGAGATTTGAATTATTTTGATTAATAAGGGTTCATTGATCAAATTGATTTTTGATTATTAATATTATAGTATTGATTAACACTGCCCGCAAGGGATACGGATAAAAAACGCCTGTTCAAAAGCTGTTTTTCTGCGGAGAACAATGCTGTGCATCATGGAAGATCAAAGCAGGGAAAAAGAAGGAATTAATCGTTGAAGTATGATTAATAAAAATCATCAAAATATCCCCTGTTTATGCGGAACACAGCATTTGACATACCAGTAAGACTGTGTTTAAATGAGGCTGTAAGGAGCGATGAGCAATTGGAAAGGAGATAAAAATGAGCGTTATTACCTTTGTTTGTGCAGGTCAGATGAATTCAGCAATCACATTCCCGGCATTTGAGAATGGTCATGAAGTCCGGCTGGTGGGATCCCCCCTGGACAGAGAGATCATTGACGGACTCAGGAAGGATAATTACCATATTACTTTGAAGAGGACACTTCATGAAGGCATTCGTTATTATCAGATTGAAGAGCTGGAAGAGGCACTTGACGGAGCAGACCTGATCCTTGGCGGCGTGAGCAGTTTCGGACTGGACTGGTTCTGCGATGAGATTCTGCCTGTGCTTCCAGAGGAAGTTCCGCTTTTGACAGTGACCAAGGGTATGGTGGACCTGGAGGACGGCACCCTGGTTCCCTATCCCCATATTTTTGCCCAGAGACAGCCTGAAGGAAAGCATCTGAAACTCAATGCGATCGGCGGTCCCTGCACCAGCTATGAGCTGGCAGACCACGATGACAGTCATGTGGCTTTCTGTGGAGATGACATGGAGACGCTCAAGTACATCCGTTCTCTCCTGGAGACGGATTATTATCACATCAGTCTCAGCACCGATGTGGTGGGCGTTGAGTGTGCTGTCGCTATGAAGAATGCGTATGCTCTCGGTGTCACCCTCGCTGTAGGACTGGCTGAGAAAAGGGATGGAAAGATTGGTGCTGTACATTATAATTCCCAGGCAGCTCTTTTCGGTCAGGGAGTGAAAGAGATGATGCAGCTTCTGGACCTGATTGGCGGCGGCCCTGAAAACATTATTCACGGTGCAGGAGATCTCTTTGTCACCGTATTCGGCGGCAGGACCAGAAAGATCGGAACTTTACTGGGCAGAGGACTTTCTTTTGACGAGGCCATGGAAGAACTCTCCGGAGTGACTCTCGAGTCCATCGTCATTGCCACAAGGACAGCCCGTGCAGTAAGAAAGCTGGCTCAGAGAGGACGGGTATCTCTGGATGACTATCCGCTGCTGATGCATGTGGATGATATCATAAATCACGGGGCAGCGGTGCAGATTCCCTGGAAGAAATTCACCACGGTGAAGGAATAAGAATATTCAGAATAAACTGTCATTAAAGTCTCCGAATCCCTGAAAATAACTTCATTAGAAATACGCCATGTTGACACATTTTTAAGTTGACATGGTGTTATTTTTTTGGTAACATAATAAATTGATTCACAATGGATTTATATGCCCATTGTACAGTAACCGGTTGATTCCACAAAAGAGAATTCAAGGGGTGAATAACATCGATGGAAAAAAATAGACTGCGTCCTTCAAAAGTTCCGGGAAGTAAGAATATCAGGATGAGCTATGCAAGGAAGAAAGACGTCCTTGAGATGCCGAATCTGATTGAGGTTCAGAGAGATTCCTATCAGTGGTTTCTCGAAGAAGGTCTCAAAGAGGTTTTCAGGGATATTTCTCCAATCACAGATTACAATGACCAGCTCAGCCTGGAATTTATCGATTACAAGCTTTGCCGTGAGGATACAAAGTACTCGATCGAAGAATGTAAGGAACGCGACGCTACTTATGCAGCTCCTTTAAAAGTTAAAGTCCGTCTCCATAATAATGAGACGGAAGATGTAAAGCAGCATGATATCTTTATGGGTGACCTGCCTCTGATGACACAGACAGGAACATTTGTCATCAATGGTGCGGAGAGAGTTATCGTCAGCCAGCTCGTCCGCTCGCCTGGAATCTACTATAAGATTGCCCATGATAAGATTGGTAAAAAACTCTTCTCCTGTACCGTGATTCCCAACCGCGGTGCCTGGCTGGAGTATGAGACAGATTCCTCTGATGTATTTTACATTAAGGTTGACCGTAAGAGAAAGGTGCCGGTGACGGTACTTGTCAGAGCCCTTGGATTCGGAACCAACGCGGAGATAAAGGAACTTTTCGGCGAGGAGCCGAAGATTTTAAAGACCCTTGAAAAAGATACGGCCACCAGCTATATGGATGGTCTTAAAAGACTCTATGAGAAGATCCGGCCGGGAGACAAGTTCTCCGACGACGGTGCAGAGACGCTCATCAACAGTATGTTCTTCGATGCAAGACGCTATGATCTTGCCAAGGTGGGACGCTACAAATTTAATAAGAAGCTGATGCTCAGAAATCGTATTGCCGGACACACCCTTGCAGAGGACGTGGTGGATCCGACGACGGGAGAGATCCTTTTTGAGGCCGGCCACCGCCCGAGCAGGGAGGACGCCGACAGGATTCAGAACGCGGCAGTACCTTTCGTTTTCCTGGATGTGGAGAATCACTCCGTGAAGGTCCTTTCCAGTATGATGGTAGACATAAAGAACTTTGTGGATATTGAGAATCCCCGGGAGATCGGCGTGACAGAGCTGGTATACTACCCTGTTCTTCAGAGAATTCTGGAGGAGAATGATACCACAGAGGATATCATTGAGGCAGTGAAAAGAGAGATCAGTGAACTGATTCCCAAGCACATCACCAAAGAAGATATCCTGGCTTCCATCAATTATAATATTCATCTGGAATACGGCATCGGCAACGACGATGATATTGACCATCTGGGCAACCGCCGAATCCGTGCGGTGGGGGAACTGCTCCAGAACCAGTACAGGATTGGTCTGTCCAGACTGGAAAGAGGTGTCAGAGAGCGTATGACGACCCAGGACCTGGAGACCGTTACGCCCCAGACTCTCATTAACATCAAGCCTGTGACAGCCGCAGTGAAGGAGTTCTTCGGAAGCTCCCAGCTGTCTCAGTTTATGGACCAGCACAATCCTCTTTCAGAGCTGACCCACAAAAGAAGACTGTCCGCCCTGGGTCCTGGCGGTCTGACAAGAGACCGGGCAGGATTTGAGGTCCGTGATGTTCATTATTCCCACTACGGAAGAATGTGTCCCATCGAGACCCCTGAAGGACCCAACATCGGTCTGATCAACTCTCTGGCCACCTATGCCAGAATCAATGAGTACGGTTTTGTGGAGGCTCCTTACCGCAAAGTGGATAAGTCAGATCCCGATAATCCCGTGGTTACGGATGAGGTTGTTTACCTTACTGCTGATGAGGAAGATGATTACACTGTAGCACAGGCCAATGAGGAGCTGGATGCCGAGGGACATTTTGTCAAGAATAATGTATCAGGTCGCCACCGGGAGGAGACCTCCGAGTTTCCCAAGTCCCGCATTGACCTGATGGACGTATCCCCGAAGATGGTATTTTCCGTGGCTACATCTATGATTCCTTTCCTGGAAAATGATGATGCCAACCGTGCCCTCATGGGATCCAACATGCAGCGTCAGGCTGTACCTCTTCTGAAGACAGAAGTTCCTGTGATCGGAACCGGCATGGAGTCCAAGGCTGCACGGGATTCGGGCGTATGTATCATTGCCCACCATTCCGGAACTGTAGAGTACTCCACCAGCAAGGAGATCATCATCCGCAGGGATGAGGATGGCATCCGTGATACCTACCATGTCATCAAGTTCTCCAGGAGCAACCAGGGCAACTGTATGAACCAGAGGCCCATCGTCAGCAAGGGTGACCATGTGGAGGCCGGTGATGTCATCGCCGACGGCGCATCCACCTGCGGCGGCGAGATGGCTCTTGGCAAGAACCCGCTGATCGGTTTCATGACCTGGGAGGGTTACAATTACGAGGATGCGGTTCTGCTCAGTGAGAAGCTTGTCCAGAAGGATGTTTACACCTCTGTTCATATCGAGGAATATGAGATTGAGGCCAGGGACACCAAACTGGGTCAGGAGGAGATTACCCGCGATCTGGCAGGCCTGTCCGAGGATGTGCTCAAAGACCTCGATGAGAATGGTATCATCCGCATCGGTGCGGAAGTGCATGCGGGGGATATCCTGGTGGGTAAAGTCACTCCCAAGGGAGAGACAGAACTGACAGCCGAGGAGAGACTCCTGCGGGCGATTTTCGGCGAGAAGGCCAGAGAGGTCCGTGACACTTCTCTGCGTGTTCCCCACGGAGCTTACGGTGTCGTTATGGACACCAAAGTATTTACAAGAGAAAATGGGGACGAACTTCCGGCTTCGGTCAATAAGTCCGTCCGTGTGTATATCGCACAGAAGCGTAAGATTTCTGTCGGTGATAAAATGGCCGGCCGCCATGGAAACAAGGGTGTTGTCTCCAGAATTCTTCCTGTGGAGGATATGCCATTCCTTCCCAACGGCCGTCCGCTGGATATCGTGCTGAATCCTCTGGGCGTACCTTCCCGAATGAATATCGGGCAGGTCCTGGAGCTGCATCTTTCCCTGGCTTCCAAGGTACTGGGCTTCAATGTCTCCACGCCGGTATTCAATGGAGCCAATGAGAATGATATTATGGAGACCCTGGAGATGGCCAATGACTATGCCAACAAGACATGGGAAGAGTTTGAGGCTGCCTGGGGAGATAAAGTGAATGATGACATTATGAAGTTCCTGTGGGACAACAGGGACCACAGAGAAGAGTGGAAGGGCGTGCCCATCAACCGTACCGGTAAAGTACAGCTTCGGGACGGGCGTACCGGCGAGGAGTTTGACTCCCCGGTTTCCATCGGCTTCATGCACTATCTGAAGCTTCACCATCTTGTCGATGACAAGATTCATGCCCGTTCCACCGGCCCTTACTCCCTGGTTACCCAGCAGCCGCTGGGTGGAAAAGCCCAGTTCGGCGGCCAGCGTTTCGGAGAGATGGAGGTTTGGGCCCTGGAGGCATACGGTGCTTCCTATACACTGCAGGAGATCCTCACGGTCAAGTCTGATGACGTGATTGGCCGTGTGAAGACCTACGAGGCGATCAGCAAAGGAAATAACATTCCTGAGCCGGGTATCCCCGAGTCTTTCAAGGTACTTCTCAAGGAATTCCAGTCTCTGGCTCTGGATGTCCGCGTCCTCAAAGAGGATATGACGGAAATTGAGTTCCAGGAGGGAAGCGAGACAGTGAACGAAGAAGTTGCTTCCATCCTTGAGGGCTCATCCGGCAGACGCTATGCGGATGAGAATGAACTGGGACAGTATGGTTATGGAGAAGATTACTCCTCCAATGACGGCGGTACGTCGCAGCCCGCCGACCCCACTGCGGCACTTATGAGCGCTATTTTTTCAGGTGCAGATGATTCGGAATCATAAAGAGAAGGGAAGGAGTAGCCTATGTCTGATATGAACAATCAACCAGTGGAACAGCCAGTTAATTTTGATGCGATTAAAATCGGACTTGCCTCCCCGGAACTGATCCGCAAGTGGTCCCACGGTGAGGTAAAAAAACCGGAGACAATCAATTACCGTACTTTAAAGCCGGAGAAAGACGGCCTTTTCTGCGAGCGCATTTTCGGACCGAGCAAGGACTGGGAGTGCCATTGCGGTAAATACAAAAAGATCCGATATAAAGGGGTAGTTTGTGACAAATGCGGTGTTGAAGTCACAAAGGCCAGTGTTCGGCGCGAACGTATGGGGCACATTGAACTTGCGGCCCCGGTATCCCATATCTGGTATTTCAAGGGTATTCCCAGCCGCATGGGACTGATTCTTGACATGTCGCCAAAAGATCTGGAGAAAGTTCTTTATTTTGCCTCCTTTGTTGTACTTGATCCGGGCAACACGACCCTGGAGGCCAAGACCGTGATCTCTGATGCCGAGTATCGCCGCATCTGCGAAGAATACAAGACCACAGAGGACGGCGTCGGCAGCTTCCGTGTGGGTATGGGAGCAGAGGCAATCAAAGACCTCCTTGCCAATATAGACCTGGAGGAGGAAGCCAGAGAGCTTCGCGAGAGCATGAAGACCTCCAGCGGCCAGAAGAAGGCCAGGAATATCAAGAGGCTGGAGGTTGTGGAAGCATTCCGCCAGTCCGGAAACCGCCCCGAGTGGATGATTCTTGATGCAATCCCGGTCATCCCTCCGGACCTTCGCCCTATGGTGCAGCTGGACGGCGGCAGATTTGCCACATCGGATCTGAATGATTTATATAGAAGAATCATCAACAGAAATAACCGCCTGAAGAAGCTGCAGGAACTGAAGTCCCCGGAGATCATCGTCCGCAATGAGAAGCGTATGCTCCAGGAGGCTGTGGACGCCCTGATCGATAATGGACGCCGCGGCAATGCCGTGACAGCTCAGGGCAACCGTAAACTGAAATCACTGTCCAGCATGCTTCGAGGCAAGCAGGGACGTTTCCGTCAGAATCTGCTTGGAAAGCGTGTGGACTACTCCGGTCGTTCCGTCATCGTTGTGGGGCCTGAGCTGAAGATCTATCAGTGCGGACTTCCCAAAGAGATGGCCATCGAGCTTTTCAAACCTTTCGTTATGAAGGAACTGGTGGTCAATGGCCTTGCTCACAATATTAAGTCCGCCAAAAAGATGGTGGACAAGATGCAGCCGGAGGTATGGGATGTCCTCGAGGGCGTGATTAAGGAGCATCCGGTGATGCTTAACCGTGCCCCCACACTCCACAGACTTGGAATCCAGGCTTTCGAGCCGATCCTTGTGGAAGGTAAGGCCATCAAGCTTCACCCGCTGGTTTGTACCGCCTTCAACGCTGACTTTGACGGTGACCAGATGGCAGTTCATCTGCCGCTGTCCCAGGAGGCCCAGGCTGAGTGCAGATTCCTTCTGCTCTCCCCCAACAACCTGCTGAAGCCGTCCGACGGAGCGCCTGTGGCAGTTCCTTCTCAGGATATGGTTCTTGGTATTTATTACCTGACCATGCAGAAAGAAGGGGAGCCGGGCGAGGGTAAATGCTTTAAGTCCGAAAACGAGGCCTTTCTTGCCTACGAGAATAAGATCATCACCCTCCACAGCTTGATCAAAGTAAGAAGAAAAGCTGTCCTTGAGGATGGTACTGAGGTTTCCGGCATGGTCAGCACTACAGTGGGAAGACTTCTGTTCAATGAGATCATTCCGCAGGATCTGAACTTTGTGGACAGAAAAGATCCGGAAAATATCCTTAAACCGGAGATTGATTTCCAGTGCGGCAAGAAGCAGCTTAAGCAGATTCTTGACCGGTGCATTAACGTACACGGAACTACTGATACTGCAGAGGTGCTGGATTCCATCAAATCTTTAGGATATAAATATTCGACCATCGGCGCCCTCAGCGTATCTATTTCCGATATGACTGTTCCCAAGGAAAAGGCCGAGATTCTTGAGAAGGCCCAGAAACAGGTTGAGTTTATTACCAAGAAATACCGCCGGGGCTTCCTTACTGAGGAGGACCGTTACAAGGCAGTGATCAACACTTGGTTTGACGCCGATGAAGAACTGAAAAACAAGCTGATCGGCGGTCTTGATAAATACAATAACATTTTCATGATGGCTGATTCCGGTGCCCGTGGTTCCAATCAGCAGATTAAACAGCTGGCAGGAATGCGTGGTCTGATGGCGGATACATCCGGCCGGACCATCGAGCTTCCCATCAAGTCCAACTTCCGTGAGGGACTGGATGTTCTGGAGTATTTCATCTCCGCGCACGGAGCCAGGAAGGGACTTTCCGATACAGCCCTGCGTACTGCCGATTCCGGATATCTGACAAGACGTCTTGTCGATGTATCCCAGGAGCTGATTATCCGCGAGTCCGACTGCTGTGAAGATAAAGAGTTTATTCCCGGCATGTATGTCGAAGCCATCATGGATGGAAAAGAGACCATTGAAACGCTGAGAGATCGTATTCTCGGCCGCTATGCGGCAGAGGATGTGGAGGGACCTGACGGCAGTCTGATCGTTAAGGCCAACCATCTGATCAACTCCAACAGGGCAGACGCCATCGTTGCAGCAGATATTCCGAAAGTGAAGATCCGTACCATGCTGACCTGTAAATCCCACAACGGTGCCTGTGCAAAATGTTACGGAGCCAACCTGGCCACAGGAAAGGCAGTCCAGGTGGGAGAGGCAGTGGGTATCATTGCTGCCCAGTCTATCGGTGAGCCCGGAACACAGTTGACCATGAGAACTTTCCACGCCGGCGGTGTAGCCGGTGATGATATCACCCAGGGTCTTCCCCGTGTCGAGGAGCTTTTCGAAGCCCGTAAGCCCAAGGGCCAGGCTACGATTACTGAGATTGCCGGCAGAGCTGAGATCCAGGAGACCAAGGAAAAACGCGAAGTCATCGTGGTCAGTGATGATCCTGAAGTGGCACCTAAGAGCTATGTGATCCCCTACGGGTCCAGCATTAAGGTTTATGACGGCCAGATTCTTGAGGCCGGAGATAAACTGACGGAAGGTTCAGTCAATCCCCATGATATCCTGAAGATTCAGGGTGTCGAGGCAGTGCAGGAGTACATGATGCGCGAGGTGCAGAGGGTATACCGTCTGCAGGGTGTTGATATCAACGATAAGCACATTGAGATCATCGTCAGACAGATGCTGAAGAAGGTTCGGATTGAGGATGCGGGAGACAGCTCCTACCTGCCGGGTACCCTGGCCGATATCCTGGAGCTTGAGGAAGAGAATGCCAGATTAAAAGAGGAAGGCCTTGAGCCTGCAGTGGCTTCCCAGACCCTTCTGGGAATCACCAAGGCATCCCTGGCCACCAATTCTTTCCTTGCTGCAGCTTCCTTCCAGGAGACCACTAAGGTGCTGACGGATGCAGCCATAAAGGGTAAGATCGATCCGCTGATTGGTCTCAAAGAAAACGTACTCTTAGGAAAACTGATTCCTGCCGGAACAGGTCTCAAGAAGTACAGAAATCTGCATCTTGATATAGCGAGGGATGATATAGAAGAACTTGTGACCGAAGGCAGCGACAGTCTGGATTATGAAGACTACAGAGCCATGGAGGATGAGTACGCCGACAGTCAGGATGATGATCAGGTATTGATTATGGAGGAAGAGCCGGCTCCGGTTGAGTAAACTTCTTCATAAAGATAATCTCTTCTTGACAAAACATTTTAAAACAGATATAATTCAAAAATGCGTGCGGGTACATCTGTGCCCGCATACGCGTCTTTTCCATTATATAATGTAACTATGATGCAGCCACAACGAAAATAATTGCATGGAGGTGAATGACAGAATGCCAACTTTTAACCAGTTAGTTAGAAAAGGAAGACAGTCTGCAGCTAAGAAATCCACAGCACCTGCTCTTCAGAAAGGATTTAACTCCCTCAAGAAGAGAGCCACAGATGTAAGTTCACCACAGAAGCGTGGTGTGTGTACCGCAGTTAAGACTGCCACACCGAAGAAGCCGAACTCTGCTCTTCGTAAGATCGCCAGAGTACGTCTTTCCAACGGAATCGAGGTTACAAGCTATATTCCTGGTGAGGGACATAATCTTCAGGAGCACAGTGTTGTACTGATCCGTGGCGGAAGAGTAAAAGACCTTCCCGGTACCAGATATCACATTGTCAGAGGTACACTGGATACAGCCGGAGTTGCCAACAGACGCCAGGCTCGTTCCAAGTATGGCGCTAAGAGACCGAAAAAATAAGCCCGCCATTTGAGTCGGGATTTGCCACGATCGAATGAATTATCGAATCAGCGGGTTTTGTGAGGGATTATGACAGGAGGAAAAGACTGTCAGCCCCGGAATTCACGATTGCCGGAATAGCATTATTTTCTGTTTGGTTGCAGTATATATATTGTTGTCCGTGCATGAACATAGGAAAGAGATTTCCATGAGTACCGATGATTTAAATCGAATGAATGATTAAGGAGGGAAGAACCGTGCCACGTAAAGGACATATCGCAAAGAGGGACGTATTACCGGATCCTATTTATCAGAACGTAGTAGTTACCAAGCTTATCAACAACATCATGCTGGATGGTAAGAAGGGTGTAGCACAGAAGATCGTTTATGACGCTTTTGAGCGTATTGCCAAAGAGACTGGCAAAGAGGCGCTTGAAGTATTTAATGATGCCATGAACAATATCATGCCCGCTCTGGAAGTTAAGTCCAGACGTATCGGCGGAGCAACATACCAGGTTCCGATCGATGTAAGGCCTGAGAGACGTCAGACACTGGCTCTGCGCTGGATGACAGAATTCTCCCGCAAGAGAGGCGAGAGAACTATGGAACAGCGTCTTGCCAAAGAGATTATGGATGCCGCCAACAATACAGGTGCATCTGTAAAGAGAAAAGAAGATATGCACAGGATGGCCGAAGCCAACAAGGCTTTCGCCCATTACAGATTCTAGACGGTTTTTGCTTATTGCTGGAAGGCTGTGGGGACCGCAGCCTTCTATTATTATTTATAGAAGAAACAGTTTCAGCAATAAACCGTTGTTTTTATGATTTTAGGAGGGAATACCTTGGCTGGAAGAGAATATCCACTTGAACGAACCAGAAATATCGGAATCATGGCACACATTGATGCCGGTAAAACGACATTGACAGAGCGTATTCTTTATTACACAGGTGTGAACTACAAGCTTGGTGAGACCCATGAAGGTTCTGCAACGATGGACTGGATGGAACAGGAGCAGGAAAGAGGAATTACGATCACTTCTGCAGCGACAACCTGCCATTGGACTCTGGAAGAGAATTGTAAGCCGAAAGAAGGCGCTCTTGAGCATAGGATTAACATTATTGATACTCCAGGGCACGTTGACTTTACGGTTGAAGTAGAGCGATCACTTCGTGTTTTGGACTCCGCTGTAGGTGTGTTCTGTGCTAAGGGCGGCGTTGAGCCTCAATCTGAGAATGTGTGGCGTCAGGCGGATACATACAATGTTCCCCGTATGGCTTTCATCAATAAAATGGATATCATGGGCGCAGATTTCTATGGTGCCGTAGAACAGATTAAGACCAGGTTAGGAAAGAATGCGATTCCGATTCAGCTTCCCATTGGAAAGGAAGATGATTTTAAAGGAATTGTTGATCTGATGGAGATGAAGGCCTACATCTACAATGATGAGAAGGGCGAGGACATCCAGATCGTTGATATTCCTGACGATATGAAAGACGATGCAGATCTCTATCATTCCGATATGATCGAGAAGATCTGTGAAGCCGATGACGACCTCATGATGCAGTATCTTGAAGGAGAAGAGCCTGATGTCGACGACCTTAAGGCAGTTCTCAGGAAGGGAACCTGTGATTGTACCATGGTTCCGGTATGCTGTGGAACAGCTTACAGGAATAAGGGTGTCCAGAAGCTGCTCGATGCCATCATCGAGTATCTGCCGGCACCGACGGATGTAGAGGACATCAAGGGAACTGACCTTGATGGAAATGAGGTCACAGTTAAGTCCTCAGATGATGAGCCTTTTGCAGCGCTCGCTTTCAAGATCATGACAGATCCATTCGTAGGAAAGCTTGCCTTTTTCCGTGTATATGCAGGAACCATGAATTCAGGATCCTACATCCTTAATGCCACAAAGGATAAGAAAGAGCGTGTCGGCCGTATTCTTCAGATGCATGCCAACAAGCGAACTGAGTTAGAGAAGGTTTACGCAGGCGATATCGCTGCCGCGGTAGGCTTTAAGTTCACCGCCACCGGAGATACCATCTGTGATGAGAAACATCCCGTAATCCTGGAGTCCATGGAGTTCCCGGAGCCGGTAATCGAGCTGGCGATTGAGCCCAAGACCAAAGCCGGTCAGGGAAAAATGGGTGAAGCCCTTGCCAAACTGGCAGAGGAAGATCCTACTTTCAGGGCCAGCACCAACAAGGAGACAGGACAGACAATCATCGCCGGTATGGGAGAGCTTCATCTGGAGATTATTGTGGACCGTCTTCTCCGTGAGTTTAAAGTAGAGGCCAATGTCGGCGCACCTCAGGTTGCCTATAAAGAGTCCTTTACCAAGGCAGTGGATGTGGATTCCAAATATGCCAAGCAGTCCGGCGGCCGCGGCCAATACGGACACTGTAAGGTACGCTTCGAGCCGATGGATGCCAATGCAGAGGAAACCTTCCGCTTCGATTCTGAAGTTGTGGGAGGTTCCATCCCCAAAGAGTACATTCCGGCGGTAGGTGCAGGTATTGAGGATGCCGCCAAGGCAGGAATCCTCGGAGGCTTCCCGGTGGTCGGCGTACATGCCACAGTCTATGACGGATCCTATCACGAAGTCGATTCCTCTGAGATGGCTTTCAAGGTAGCCGGTTCCCTGGCTTTCAAGGACGCCATGAAGAAGGCAGATCCGGTTCTGCTCGAGCCGATCATGAAAGTGGATGTCACCATGCCCGATGAGTACATGGGTGATGTAATCGGTGACATCAACTCCCGCCGCGGAAGGATTGAGGGCATGGAGGATGTGGGAGGCGGCCGTGTCGTACATGGTTATGTGCCGCTTTCCGAGATGTTCGGATACTCAACAGACCTTCGTTCCAGGACCCAGGGACGTGGAAACTACTCCATGTTCTTTGATCACTATGAGAAGGTTCCGAAGAATGTTCAGGACAAAGTGTTAAGAACAAACGAAGATTAAGATATTTTTGAAGAAAATGACGAAAATCAGCATCTGATTTGGTAAATATTTCTTAGTCTGTACATGAAATTGTTCTTGCAAATGCATTTAAAATGAAATATAATGTTAGCTAGGTGTGCGGCAGACACGCCGCAGTCTGGCTAAGATGAGAATCGCCTGGTCGATTCAGGCCGGGCAAAGATATTATATTATTTATGTAATAAGCCAGTCAGGCGAAATTTAAGGAGGAAATTCAAAATGGCAAAAGCTAAATTTGAGCGTAACAAACCACATTGTAATATTGGTACAATCGGTCATGTAGACCATGGTAAGACTACATTAACAGCAGCGATCACAAAGACTCTTCATGAGAGATTAGGTCTTGGCGAGTTCGTAGCATTCGATAACATCGATAAGGCTCCGGAAGAGAGAGAGCGTGGAATCACAATCTCTACTGCACACGTTGAGTACGAGACAGCCAAGAGACATTACGCACACGTTGACTGCCCAGGTCATGCTGACTACGTTAAGAACATGATCACAGGTGCTGCTCAGATGGACGGTGCTATCCTCGTTGTTGCTGCTACTGATGGTGTTATGGCTCAGACAAAAGAGCATATCCTTCTTTCCCGTCAGGTAGGTGTTCCTTACATCGTTGTTTTCATGAACAAGTGTGACATGGTTGACGATGAGGAGCTTCTTGAGTTAGTAGATATGGAGATTCGTGAGCTCTTAAACGAGTACGAGTTCCCGGGAGATGACACACCGATCATCCAGGGTTCCGCTCTTATGGCTCTTGAAGATTCTTCAGGAGAGTGGGGAGACAAGATCCTTGAGCTCATGGACGCAGTTGATGAGTGGATTCCGGATCCTCAGCGTGATACAGATAAGCCGTTCCTTATGCCGATCGAGGATATCTTCTCCATCACAGGCCGTGGAACAGTTGCAACTGGTAGAGTAGAGCGTGGAACACTTCATGTATCTGACGAAGTTGAGATCGTTGGTATCGAGGAAGAGATCCGCAAGGTTGTTGTTACTGGTGTTGAGATGTTCCGTAAGCTTCTTGACGAGGCTCAGGCTGGAGATAACATCGGTGCCCTTCTTCGTGGTGTTGCAAGAACAGAGATCCAGCGTGGACAGGTTCTGGCTAAGCCGGGCTCCATCACACCTCATACAAAGTTTACCGCTCAGGTATACGTTTTAACAAAGGATGAGGGTGGCCGTCATACACCGTTCTTCAATAACTACAGACCTCAGTTCTACTTCCGTACAACAGACGTTACTGGCGTTATCACTCTTCCTGAGGGAACAGAGATGTGCATGCCTGGTGACAACGTTGAGATGACCATCGAACTGATTCATCCCGTAGCTATGGAGCAGGGTCTTACATTCGCTATCCGTGAGGGTGGCCGTACAGTAGGATCAGGCCGTGTTGCTTCCGTTATCGAATAAACTGCGCGAAAGCTTTGAGCCAAGCGCCAAAAAAGACACAAAAATATCAGCCTCTGCATGCTCGCATGCAAGAGGCTGTTTTTTTGTGTCTTTGCGGGCATTTGACGAATGCCCGCGACCGAGATGAAGCGAAGCGGAATCGAGGTGGCGCAGGGCGAAAAGCACATCGATGAAGCGAAGCGGAATCGATGCCTTAGTATACAGGCAGATGCTCCAGTGGAGCATCTGGTCGTAGGTGGCGCAGGGCGAAGAAATCTCGGGCTGTCTTGTTGAAATGACAGATTATAGATGATATATTTAAAGAGAATATAATTCAGCATGTAAAAGAGATAATTCTTTGTTTGATATCAGACAGCATCCGGTACAGACAGAATCGGGGAGTGATGGTAAGATCATTTCCCTGATTGTTATTTTAGGATATCTGTGAAGTTTTTGTTGAAGGTCGGGTATCCCGGCGTCAGAGACTACACACAGTCAGAAAAGGGAGGGTTAATCTATGGAATTTTTGGAGTTGGCAAAGAAGAGATATTCTGAGAGGAGATTCTCCAACCGGCAGGTGGAAGGCCCAAAGATTGCCAAAATATTAGAAGCCGGCAGACTGGCTCCCACCGCCCATAACCTGCAGCCCCAGAGGATTTATGTGATCGCCAGCAAGAAGGCAAGAGAAGGACTCCTGCAGGTCACACCCATGACCTATGGAGCTCCGCTGGTTTTCCTGGTTTGTTACGATAAGAATGTCAGCTGGAAGAATACCAACGACCGTTGTTACGATATTTATGATAGCGGGGAGGTTGATGCTGCCATCGCTGCAGTTTCCATGATGATGGAAGCCACAGACCTGGATCTGGTGACTCTTTGGGCCAGAGCTTTTGACTCCAGGGACCTGATGGACCTTTATCAACTGCCCGAAAATATCGTTCCGGTCTGCCTGCTTTCGGTGGGATATCCATCTGCAGACAGTCGCCCATCAAAACTTCACAGCAGTAGAAAGGATATCGACGAACTTGTGCGGGTCCTCTGATGAGTGGGAAGAAAGAAAAAGCTTTGAAGGACTGTTCTGACGGAAACTTGAAACAGAAAAGAAAAGACTTGAGGGAATGTTCTGACGGAAACATGGCGAGAAAAAGGATCCGCTGGGTAGATGCGTTAAGGGGCTGGTCTATCATCAGTATGGTGGCCTATCACGCCATGTGGGATCTGGTCTTTCTTTATGGTCTGGAAGCAGACTGGTACCGGGGACTGCCAGGTCATATCTGGCAGCAGAGTATCTGTATCGTATTTATTGGTTTATCCGGATTTTGCTGGTGTCTGGACCGGCATCCGGTTAAAAGGGGTATCCTGGTATCTGCTGGCGGCCTGCTGGTTACGGTGGTCACCTGGTTTGCAGCCTATGAAGCCCGGGTTCTTTTTGGCGTACTCACTCTGATTGGAGCCTCTATCCTCCTGATGATTCCTCTGGACCGGATTCTTCGTCCGTTGCGGGACCACCTTCCTGCGGCAGGCTTTCTGACAGCATTTTTTATGTTTTTACTTTTTTATTCTGTCAACAGCGGAGTTCTCTCTCTGGGAGGCAGGGTAATCTGCGTTCTGCCTAAAGCCCTCTACCGGAATCTGTTCACAACTTTTTTGGGATTCCCCATGCCGGGATTTTACTCCTCGGATTACTTTTCCCTGCTGCCCTGGTTTTTTCTCTATGGGAGCGGTTACTTTTTTTATGGGGTTTATGGGCTGCTGACCAGGGTGCCTGAAACCGTGAGGGCGGATAATGAGGTGCAGGATTCAAAGAAAATATCTGCCGGGAGAGCGTCTTTTAGAGACAGACAGGAGGAAGACCGCAAAAGCATTGGAGATCTGCTGACCTTTCTGGGCAAACATTCTTTTTTGATTTATCTGCTTCATCAGCCGGTGCTTTCCCTGATTTTTGCCATTATCTTCTCCTGAAGAAGAAGGGTTTTTATGGCAGTGGACTCCATGAATAGGGAGTATCTGGTTGTTCATTGTCTTTGCCGGGGAGTCCATGGTATACTGGAGAAGGATAACTCACATGGCAAAGATTTTTTTCTGCTGAGAAACATAGAACATATTATTATGAGGAGATTATTATGGACTTTAATTTTGAGACCATCAGTGCGATGATCATAGCCGCTCTCGTTGGCTATGGACTGGGCATGCTATTTAAAAAATGGAGAAGATGACAGGATAACAAAAGGAGTGAAAATGATATTTGTCCGGAAACAATACTTCAAAGCAGGCACAGATTTGGCAGAAGACATGGAATAGAAGGCTGTTAAAATAGAAGACATTAATATAAGAAGGAAAAGAATCCAGGGCAGATATTTCCTGTAAATCATGATAAGGAGGTATTATCTATGGCAAAAAAGATACTGGCTTTGATCGGGGAAGATTTTGAAGATCTCGAGCTTACCTATCCGGTGCTGCGCCTTCGTGAAGAGGGATGTCAGGTTGATGTAGTGGGTGACAAGGCAGGATTTACTTACCATGGCAAATATGGTGTTCCCTTTGTTTCAGACTATGCTTTTGGCGATGTGGACCCGGCGGACTATGACGGCCTGCTGGTGCCTGGAGGATGGGCGCCTGACAAACTGCGCCGTTATCCCGAAGTCCTTAATATCGTCAGAGTAATCAATGACGCCGGGAAACCCATCGGTGAAATCTGTCATGCGGGCTGGGTACTGATCTCCGCAGGAATTCTGGAAGGAAAGACTGTGACCAGTACTCCAGGAATCAAGGATGATATGACCAATGCCGGTGCAACCTGGGTAGACAAGGCATCTGTGGTGGACGGCAATATTATTTCTGCCAGAAGACCGCCGGATCTTCCTGAGTACATGATTGACTACATCAAGGTTCTTTTCCAGAAATAATCAGACAAATATCGAAAAAATATCCCGGGAGAACTGCCCTGCATATACAGGATGGTTTCCCGGGATTATTTTTTGTTCCTTTGATCAGCTGCTATGGTACTGGGGCTGTCTCAGTTCTCTGAAGGCAAGGACCGTATTGACAGCTGCCGCCAGAAAGTCTGCCACCGGTCCCGCATACATGATTCCGTCTATTCCCATAAAAAGGGGAAAGAGAATCAAAAGGGGCAGGAGGAAAATAATCTGTCTGGTCAGAGACAGGAAAGCGCCAACCTTAGGCTTGCCGATGGCTGTAAAAAAGTTGGAGGTAATGGGCTGCAGGAAATTCAGGAAGGTGAAAAATAAAAAGATCCTGAAATAGCTGATCGCAAAAGCAAAATACTCGTCGCTGCCATCGCCGAACAGAGAAATGATCTGCCTGGGAGCCAGCTGAAAAAGGGCGAAAGCTGCCAGAGAAATCAGAGCACCTGCGCCCAGCGCCTGCAGATAGGCCTGCCTGACCCGCCTGTGCCTGCCTGCTCCGTGGTTGAAGCTGGCAATGGGCTGAAGCCCCTGAGAAATACCGATAATGAAGGACATGTAGAGCATGTTGACCTTGGTGATGATTCCCACACAGGCGATGGGGATCGCCTCCCCGTAAACAGACAGGGAACCGTAGTATTTCAGAGAGTTATTCATAACAATCTGAACCGTCATCATGGCGACCTGGTTGGAAAAGGGAGCGACTCCCAGTGAACTGATTCTGCTGACATATTTTCTGTGGATCATCAGATGGTCACGGTGGAGGGACACAGAACGGCATTTTCTCAGGAAGCCGATGACCAGGATGGCTGAGAAGATCTGCCCGATGATGGTCGCGGCTGCTGCCCCCGCCATACCCCAGTGAAATCCGAAGACGAAGAGGGCGTCAAGAATGGTATTGACGACAGCCCCGCTCATATTGCACAACATAGTGACCCGGGGTCTGCCATCCGCCCGGATCAGGTGACCGCCGCCAGTGGTAAGAATCAGAAAAGGAAAACCCAAAGAGGTAATTCTTGTGTAGGTTTTGGCATAGGTCAGGACATCGTCGGGAGATCCAAAGAAGCGGAGGAGGGGATCCAGAAAAATCTGTGTGAAAAAACACAGAGCCAGACCACAGCAAAAGAGCATGGCAGCAGCATTGCCCATATAGTGGACCGCTTCATCCTTGCGCCCTTCACCCAGGGCGATATTGAAGCTTGATGCACCGCCGATTCCAAACAGGAGGGCGATGGCAATACAGGAAGTAGATAAAGGGAAAGCAATATTGGTCGCTGCATTTCCCAGAGGTCCCACTGCCTGGCCGATGAAAAACTGGTCTACAATATTGTAGAGAGAGCTTACCAGCATGGCAATGATGCTGGGTATGGTAAATTTCCTGAGAAGATCTCCGGTGGGCTCTCTGCCAAGAGGGTTGGCATCATGCATTGAATTAGTTGGATTCATAGATTTTTACCGCCTGTCTTTTAGACTTTACGTATAATTTCGATAATGTTCAGTCACAAAATTATACTTTGAAAAGATTGAACTGTCAACGGGGCACTGCTATAATTACAAAAGAAAAGGACGGAGAGAAGGGAGGTGTTTTCACAATGGAGAAATCCCATGCAAATCCATTTTTACGAATTGCTGACAGGATAGAAAGCTACTATGCCTGGAGAGATAATATGGAAAAGAAACTCTGGTGCAGGGCTTTGAATCTTTTGATCAATCTTGCCCTTGCCCTCCTGGCTGTCCTTCCCCTGATGTGGAGGATCTACAGGCAGGTACCCTTCACTTACGAGGTGAATGATGATTCAGCACTGGTCCAGATCCTGGACGGTTCTTTTACAGGAAAGCCTGAGCCCCATTCCATATTTGTCAGATATCCTCTGTCATGGATCATATCCCGGCTCTACCAGCTGAATCCCAGACTGAAGATCGGGGGGGGTAACCTGGAAAATGTCAATTGGTATGTGACAGTCTTTGCAGTGCTGACAGCCTTCGCTCTGACAGCGGTCCTCTTCCGTATCCTCAACTATTTCAGGTGCAATCGTCTGCTCCTCTGCCTTCTGTTTGACATGGCCTTTTTACTGGGATGGCTCCCCTGCTTTTCCAATATGACCTTCTCCACGGCTGCAGCCTTCATGGGCTGTATGGGAATTCTGTATTTTGCTTTTGAGAGTCCGGATGAGGCCTGGAGGCCCTGGAATATCGCAGTTCTGGCAGTGATGCTGATCTCTTCATGGAGCTTTCGGAAACCCTGCTGCTACATGGTTCTGCCGGTGATCGGGCTGGAGCTGATCCTGAAATATAATCTCCGGTTTTTCAAATCCTGGAAACCCTGGATGTTTTGTGTCACAGCAGGCCTGCTCGCCTTTTTTACTGTCCGGCTGGATAACAGTATGTATGGCAGCCATGCCTGGAAAAGGTATCTGATCTATAACCATGCCAGGGCCTACCTGCAGGATTATGCCGGTTTTCCCACCTATCAGGAGAATGTGGAATTCTATCAGTCGATGGGCATGAATGAATGCGTACGGGACGCCATGGCCAATTACACCTATGGCATTGTCGATGGTTTCAATACAGACTGGGTGGAGAAAACCTATATGTATGTCAAGGAGAAGGAACCCGATGAAAGCCTTTTGAAGCGTGCCCAGGCAGCGGTACCCACAGCAGTGGAATATATGGAAGAAACACAGGATGTCAACAGCAGTCTGGTCAATGCGGCCAGATACTGCTGGCTGCTGCTGGCAGCCCTCTTTCCTGTCAGCCTGGTTTTCTGCTGGAAGAGGGGGATCTTCAGTCATCTTCAGCAGCTGCTGTCCATTCTGGGCACGGCCCTCATTGTATGGATGGAATGGGTCTACCTTGCCATAAACGGACGGTTTCCCCTGAGAGTGAAAGAGGCAGTCTGGCTTCTGACGTTCTCGGCAGGCTTTTGCCTCGCAGCAAAGCTGGCCGGTCAATGGCGGGGCAGGACATTTACCAGGATTCCCCTGGCGATTCAGATTTTTCTTCTGGTCATGTTCCTCAGAGCGGACCCGGTTTCTCCCATCATTCATACCAGGGCAGTACTTCAGCAGCAGGAACTGGCGGCGGGGTCGGAGAAGGCAGAAGTCGCAGCTTACTGCGGAAAGCATCCTGAGTCATATTATGTCATTGATACTCGAAGTGTGACCAAGGGGACAAGCCCTCAGGATGATCTTCATCAAGGCAACTGGTTCCTCACGGGAAGCTGGATGGCTTACAGCCCTGTGTATACGGAGAAGCTGATGAAGGCCAAAACAGGAACCCTGGCTTCGGCCTTTCTGCTCCGGGACAATGTCTATCTGATCACCCAGGGGCAAAAGAATCTGGCAAGGCTGATGGGCATTGAGGATAATAACCGTGTTCAGGCGGAAATCGTGGACGAGTTTATGACGTCGAACAATCTTTTCTTTGAGGTATATAAGATCAGGAGTGTGAAGTGACGTGACAGAGACGAGTGAAAGCAGAAAATCAAGGTCCGGGGATGCCGGGAAGGAGAAAAAGACATACACGAAAAAGGCCCTGTCCCTCTTGTGGAGCTTTCTGGGAGTGGCGGCTCTTGTGGTCTCCTGTCTCGGAACCTGGTCATATATGAAAAAACATGACCTGGTCCAGAAAAAGACCATAACGTCAAAAACAGACAGGGACAACCTGGATATCAAACCCTATCACGGGACATACCTGGCCAAAAAGAGCAACTCCCTCGACGGGGTCCCCTTTTATATAGTACCCGGCGGGACTGAGCAAGGGGGGCTGTTTCCGGAAGGAAAATGTATAGAGGTGATGGAGTACACACAGATCCATGACACCAGATGGATTCATGCGGCCTACTGCGGACTTGACGGCTGGCTGGAGGAGAGATTTGTCCGAAATATTTCTGAGAAATCCCTTTATATTCAGGTGGGGACTAAAGTGTACGTGAATGCCATGACGGAAAAAGGAATCAAAGGCTATGCCGAGCCAGGTATGGGCTCAGAAGTGGTTCAGGAGGGGATACTTTATGGGGAAGAATACACTGTGGAAGAACTGTCCCGGGGATGGGGCAGAGTGACAGACCAGGGAAAAAGCTTTTGGCTGAATATGTATTTTATGGGGAGCTATCCCTCAGAGTACTGGAAAGTGGAATCCCTGCGTTCCTCCCAGGGGATCAACCTCAGGAAGGAGCCTGATGAGCATACAAAAAGTCTTGGCAAGGTGCCTGAGAACCAGCCGGTAAAGATTCTGGAATTTTCCAGAGGCTGGGGACGGGTGGTCTATGAGGGTCAGAGCGGCTGGCTGAAACTGAATTACATGAGTCCTGACAAAGTGCCGGACCAGTCTTGAAAAAAGAGTCCGGGAAAGGATTATGATGAAAATCGGCGGGTTAAATTTTGATACAGAAAAACATATGTATGTTATGGGAATCCTGAATGTGACACCGGACTCCTTCTCCGACGGAGGTCGTCACTATGCTCCTGAAGACGCCCTGGCCCATGCAGGGAAGATGATCGAGCAGGGAGCGGCCATTATCGATGTGGGAGGAGAGTCCACCAGACCAGGCTACCAGGAAGTTTCTGAGCAGGAGGAGATTGACAGGGTGGTACCGGTAATCGAAAAGATTTCAAAAGAGTATGATACCGTCATCTCTGTGGATACCTGCAAAAGCCGGGTGGCAGAAGAGGCGCTGCGGGCCGGCGCCCATATGGTTAATGATATCTGGGGTTTGAAATACGATGAGAGGATGGCGAAGATTATCGCCAAATACCAGGTTCCCTGCTGTCTGATGCATAATAGAGAAAAAACTGACTATGCGGATTTGATGCAGGATCTCAAAGCAGATCTTAAAGAGTCGCTGGCCATCGCTGCTGGGGCAGGCATAGCCAGGGACCGGATTATACTGGATCCCGGAATTGGCTTTGGAAAGACCTATGAGCAGAACCTGGAAGTCCTTGCCAGGCTGGAGGAACTCCATCTTTTTGGATGTCCGCTCCTTCTGGGCACTTCCAGAAAATCTGTCATTGGGCTGACGCTGAATCTCCCTCCTGAACAGCGGGAGGAAGGAACTGCGGCCACCACTGTGATAGGAAGAATGAAGGGCTGCTCCTTTGTGAGAGTTCATGATGTCCGGACAAACCTGCGGGTGATTCAGATGACGGAGGCGGTACTGGCAAAAAGACCATAAAAAAGACAGGTTCCGCCATCGGAATCCTGTCTGTGCCTGCCTGCTACTGTTTTTCGAAAGTGATCTTGGTGCCGTTGTCCTCCCAGATCAGGTACTTAGCCATGCCGGTCATATTCATGGGGTAGCCATTGCTGTTCAGGAGCTGAATGCCCTTGTTGGCCAGCTTCCATTTCCCGGCACTGCTTTCTGTGCCTGACTTGATGATGGAACTGCCGTCCTCAAACAGCGAGAAACTGAAACTCAGCTCCTCTTTGGATAAAGTCTGGCCTTGGTATTCGCCCTCGATGGCCACCCAGTCTCCGACATATTGGGTGCCTTCTGCTGCACTTTTGCATCCGGAAAGAAAAGTGCTCAGACCACAGAGCGCGACAGCGGCAACGATAATGAGAAAATGCTTCTGTCTCGATTTGTTCATAAAAAAGATTTCCCTCCCCTTCCCACGGTTTTATTATAACGAAATCCCCCTTTAATTACAACATAAAGAGGGCAAAGAAGAAGATTATTTCGTTGACATTCATTTTTTATGGTGCTAACATTACATAGATTCATTAAGAAATATTTATGGAAAAAACATTTCATGGAAAGAGGTGCAGCAGGGCGCTTCAACTGTGTTTGGACATGTACATAATGGCAAAGGAGGTACTTTATGCCACAGAGAACTGACATACACAAGGTTTTGATTATTGGTTCGGGTCCGATCATCATTGGTCAGGCCTGCGAATTTGACTATTCCGGTACCCAGGCCTGCAAGGCTCTTAGGAAATTGGGATATCAGATCGTTTTGGTGAATTCGAATCCGGCAACAATTATGACAGACCCGGAGATGGCGGATGTCACTTACATCGAACCGCTTAACGTGGAGAGGATGGAAGAGATTATCGCCAAGGAGAGACCGGATGCCCTGCTTCCCAATCTGGGAGGTCAGTCCGGACTGAATCTCTGTGCGGAGCTGAATAAGGCCGGCATTCTGGATAAGTACCAGGTGAAAGTCATTGGTGTCCAGGTAGACGCAATTGAGCGTGGAGAGGACAGGATTGAGTTCAAGGAGACCATGGAGGCTCTGGGGATTGAGATGGCCCGGTCTGAAGTTGCCTACAGTGTGGACCAGGCTCTTCAGATTGCGGAAAAGCTGCATTACCCGGTGGTGCTGAGACCGGCCTATACCATGGGAGGCGCCGGAGGCGGTCTGGTATATAATAAAGAAGAACTAAAGGTCGTATGTTCCAGAGGCCTGCAGGCCAGCCTGGTGGGACAGGTTCTGGTGGAAGAATCTGTCATGGGCTGGGAGGAACTGGAACTGGAAGTGGTCCGTGACAAAGACGGAAACATGATTACGGTCTGCTTTATCGAGAACGTGGATCCCATGGGCGTCCACACAGGAGATTCCTTCTGTACAGCGCCTATGCTGACCATATCCCAGGAGGTCATGGACCGGCTGCAGGACCAGGCCTACCGCATCGTTGATTCCATTGAGGTCATCGGCGGCACCAACGTTCAGTTCGCCCATGATCCGGTTTCTGACAGGATTATCGTCATTGAGATCAATCCGAGAACATCCAGGTCCTCAGCACTGGCTTCCAAGGCGACAGGTTTCCCCATTGCTCTGGTATCCTCCATGCTGGCCACAGGCATGACATTAAAGGACATCCCCTGCGGTAAGTACGGGACTCTGGATCAGTACAAGCCGGACGGGGACTATGTGGTGGTCAAGTTTGCCCGCTGGGCCTTTGAGAAGTTCAAAGGTGTGGAGGATAAGCTGGGCACACAGATGCGTGCCGTGGGAGAGGTCATGAGCATCGGAAAGACCTACAAGGAGGCTTTTCAGAAGGCAGTCCGCTCCCTGGAGAAAGACCGTTATGGTCTGGGGCATGTAAAGAATTATGGTTCTCTTTCCAAAGAGAAACTGCTTCGGCTTTTAAATACACCAAACAGTGAGAGACATTTCATCATGTATGAAGCCCTGCGTAAGGGGGCCTCTGTGGAGGAGATTTATCAGCTGACCCATGTCAAGCCATACTTCATTGAGCAGATGAAAGACCTGGTGGATGAAGAGGAAGCCCTCCTGGCCTTCAAGGGATCTGTCCCCTCCGACGAGGCGCTTACCCAGGCGAAAAAGGACGGATTTTCCGACAAATACCTCAGTGAGATCCTGGAGATCCCGGAGGAGACCATCCGCAGCCGTCGTATTGAGATTGGCGTGGAGGAGACCTGGGACGGCGTCCATGTAAGCGGCACCCAGGACAATGCTTACTATTACTCCACCTACAATGCACCGGACAATAATCCGGTCAGCACAGACAAGCCAAAGATCATGATTCTGGGCGGAGGACCCAACAGGATCGGCCAGGGTATCGAGTTTGATTACTGCTGTGTCCATGCGGCTCTCTCCCTGAAAAAGCTTGGCTTTGAGACCATTATCGTAAACTGTAATCCGGAGACAGTGTCCACGGATTATGATACATCTGATAAATTGTACTTTGAACCACTGACTCTGGAGGATGTCCTCAGCATTTACAAGAAGGAAAAGCCCGTGGGCGTCATCGCCCAGTTCGGCGGCCAGACCCCGCTGAATCTTGCCTCAGATCTGGAGAAAAACGGGGTGAAGATTCTGGGTACATCCCCTGCCATCATTGATCTGGCAGAGGACCGTGACGAGTTTAGAAAGACCATGGATAAGCTGGGCATTCCCATGCCTGAGGCAGGTATGGCTACCACAGTGGAAGAGGCTGTGGAGATTGCCAACCAGATTGGCTATCCGGTGATGGTACGTCCTTCCTATGTCCTGGGTGGTCGAGGCATGGAAGTTGTCTATGACGACGAGACCATGGGTGATTACATGAGAGCGGCTGTCGGCGTTACCCCCGACCGGCCTATTCTGATCGACCGATTCCTGGTTCATGCCCTCGAGTGTGAGGCAGATGCCATCTGTGACGGAACGCATGCCTTCGTGCCTGCTGTGATGGAGCACATCGAGCTGGCCGGAATCCATTCCGGTGACTCCGCCTGCATTATTCCGTCCAAACACATTTCCGATGAGCACCTGAAAATTATCAGGGAATACACCAGACGGATTGCAGAAGAGATGCATGTGGTGGGACTCATGAATATGCAGTATGCCATCGAAAATGACAAGATCTACGTGCTCGAAGCCAATCCCAGGGCATCCCGTACAGTACCGCTGGTATCCAAGGTTTGCAATATCCGCATGGTACCTTTGGCCACAGAGATCCTTACATCGGAACTGACAGGGAAACCTTCGCCGGTTCCCGGCCTGAAAGAACAGCACATCCCGTATTACGGCGTGAAGGAGGCAGTATTCCCCTTCAATATGTTCCAGGAGGTTGATCCCCTGCTTGGTCCGGAGATGCGTTCCACCGGTGAAGTTCTCGGCATTGCTTCCACGACAGGAGAGGCTTTCTTCAAGGCCCAGGAGGCTACCCAGTCCAAGCTGCCCACAGAGGGTTCGGTGCTGATTTCCGTCAACTCCAAGGATAAACCGGAGGTGGTTGACCTGGCCAAGAGCTTCAGGGAAGGTGGATTTAAGATCTATGCCACCAGAGGCACCAACAAGCTTCTCAATGAGAATGGTATTCCGTCAGAACTGGTGAAGAAGCGCCATGAAGGCCGTCCCAATCTGCAGGATCTCATTGTGAACGGGGAGGTTCAGATGATTATCAATACCCCCGCCGGCAAGGAGAGCGCCTACGATGACAGTTATGTCAGACGGTCTGCCATCAAGGCAAAGATTCCTTATATCACCACTGTGGCTGCCGGCAAAGCTGCTGCGGAAGGAATTCTTTATGAGCAGAAGCATGCCGCGAAGAGAGTGGAGTCCCTTCAGGAGTGGCACAGCGAAATCCGGGACAAATAAAATGAAAGATTAGATATTAAGAAGACGGCCCCTGCTGTATATATTTACGGCGGGGGCTTTTACTTTGGGACAGCAGAGCGTGTGTTCCGTTGCAGAGGTTCTGCCATGATACGAATATTGTAAATAAACCGTATCATTTGCACAAATTCCGGACCTTGATTCCGTGTAAAATCAGTATGAGGGAGTTTATGAGTAAATATATAACTCTGAGTCAATGGAAAGCGATTTGCTTGTCCAAATATTATTGAATCAAGAAAAGGAGAAGGCTATGATTGGTATTTTGTATTTTTATTCTAAGAGCTGTCAGTATTGCAAGAGAGCAGATTCCATCCTGTTAGAGCTTCAGAATGGTAATGCAGACTATGCAAAGGTTGAGGTCCTCAAGATTGATGAGGAGGCAAGACCGGATATCGTATCCAAGTTCCCGCACGACCGG
>JBGUIF010000001.1:0-16986 GCA_045112755.1 Anaerobutyricum sp. | reverse complement strand
AGAATTTATGCAAGGGCTAATCTGAATTATTCATCGTCAAATCCTTCAAAAAGCAGCCTTGCTCCTTCTGGAAAATCATAGTTCTTTCCGGAAAAATGTCTGTCGTATTTCACAGAATATTTTTTCTCTGAGCACTTTTCACAGAAAAGTCATCAAACCATGATTAAATAAGCCCAGTTTGTACCCATCAATACAGAAAGGAGTGAACCTGATGACCCGGGAATACTATGTCCTGCATTATTTCGACTTTAAAAATTCCGGAAAATTCTTCCTGGTGGCATTTTTCGGCCTGATTCTCATCCTAGCCGTCATTTTGACCTTTGCCAGAATCCAGTCGGTCCGTCAGAAGAAAAAGCTTTTGTCCACGGCATCAGCAGAAGAGTCGGCAGCTGACCTAGACAGAGTGGACGGCAGCGACAAAAAATACCACCTCATCGAAAGCTTCTATGAGATGGTATTTTCCTCGACTTCAATTCTTTTCTTTTTATCATTATATTACGTGATGGATGCCAGATTCCAGCGGGCTGCTCCCTACTGGGATAAATACCAAGATGCTTTTCTCCTGATTTTTATCCTGATGTCCGTCTTCATGACTAACTTTCTGGATCTGCTTCTGGTGAGACTGACCCATCTTGGATCAAACCAGAAAGCCGCCGTCCGCCTGCTGAGTTCCATTTACATCGTAATGATTCTGCTCTATATCCGGTTTATTTACGATGATACCAATTATGATACACTCATTTTATATTTCATCACTCTGGCCGCCGGCCGTTTCGTCTATTTTGACTTTACGCCCCAGGAGTTTTCCCACCAGGTCAGAGGTATCATCAGAAATCTGCCCATGCTGGCTCTGATCGTCTGCTATTCCGGCATCGTCTGCTGGTATGGTTTCCACGTGGATTTTCTACTGAAGTCCAACGGCGTGATCGTCAGTACCCTGATCGCCCATCTCTTTATGGATCTTTCCATCTTTATCCTGCACAAAACCCGGCTGCTGAACTTTTTCCTGTAGCCGGGAAACTTTTTTTCATCACGAGAAAGATTGAAGCTCCCTTCCCGCAGGCATCATCATGCTCAACGGACCACATCCACCCACTCCCGGTAACCGGTCAGCCTCTCGAGCTGGTCCATGGTCATCTCTATGGCCGAACTGCCGCTGCCTGCCGCAGGGAAAACGGTATCATATTTTTTCAAAGACTCATCCAGATACACATCTACACCCTCTTTCAGGGCAAAAGGACAGACCCCGCCCGGGGCAAAACCGGTCCAGTATTCCACCGTATCAAAGGGAATCATTTTCGCCTTTTTCTGGAAACGCTTTTTGAATTTCTTATTGTCCACTCTGGATTCACCGGACACCACAATCACAATTGCTTTATCATCCAGCAGAAAAGACAAACTTTTGGCAATCCTGTCCGGCTCTGTACCCAGAGCCCTGGCAGCCAGATCCACCGTGGCACTTGACTCGGATAGTTCAATGACCTTGCCTTCCATCTCTGTTCCTTCAAAATACTTTTTTACTCTCTCCACCGACATGGCATTCTCCTATCTTCCTGAAACTTTACAAAGCCGGACCTTATCTGGACCGGCTCTGCTTTTTAATCAACCTTATCTTAAATTAAGTCGGATTCTGACCTTTCTATCATCCTTTGAAAAGGGTATCCAGGATGCCCCGGCCCAAAGATGCTCCCAGGTTGCCGCCCAGCTTCTTGCCAAAACTGCCAAAGCTGCCGCCCACCTGTTTGCCGACTTCACGGCCCACCGTACCGGCCACAGAACTGCCGACTGATTTCACGGCTTTCTTTTTCTTTTTAGCTTCCCGTTCCTTTTCCTGCTGTTCTTTCCTCAACTGCCGTTCGTACTCTTTTTGCAGTTTTGCCTCCTCGGCCTTTCTTCTTCTCTCTTCCTCTCTGGCTTTCCTGGCGGCCTCCCTTTCCTCTTCTCTGGCTCTTAGGGCAGCTTCCTTTTCCTCTTCCCTGCGAAGCCTTTCTTCCTCGGCCTCACGGAGTTTCTGCTCCTGGGCAGCTTTTGCGGCCTCCGCCTCCTCAGCGCCCATTCTCAGGAAAAATTCATAGGCCGAATCCGGGTCATGGACCACAGCGTACTTGGAGTAAAGAAGGCTTCCCTTGATTGCCTGATTCCTCTCCTCATCACTGATGGGCCCCATCCTGCTTTGCGGAGGCAGGATAAATGCTCTCTGAGCAATGGAAGGAATACCGTCTTCCTGGAGGAAAGAAACGATCGCCTCACCAATACCCAGATTGGAAATCGCTTCCACCGTATCGAACTCCGGGTTGGCCCGGAAGGATTCTGCCGCCGCTTTCACTCTCTTCTGGTCCGCCGGCGTGTAAGCCCGCAGAGCGTGCTGAATTTTATTGCCCAGCTGAGAGAGGACGCCCTCCGGAATATCCCTCGGATTCTGTGTGCAGAAATAGATGCCGACACCCTTCGACCGGATCAGCTTGACCACCTGTTCAATCTTGTCCAGAAGCTCTTTGGAAGCATCATCAAAGAGAAGGTGGGCCTCGTCAAAGAAGAATACCATCTTAGGTTTATCCGGGTCACCGACCTCCGGCAGTCTCTCAAAGAGTTCTGACATGAGCCAGAGAAGGAAAGTAGCGTAAAGTCTGCCGTTATTGATCAGGCTCTCACTGTCCAGGATATTGATGACCCCTTTTCCGTCATAGGTTGAGGTAAGCCAGTCACCGATGTTCAGGGCTGTCTCCCCAAAGAACTGATCACCGCCGTCCAGTTCCAGTCCGACGATGGCTCTGGTGATGGCACCGATGGAAGCTCCCCGAATCTTTCCATACATGGGAGCCAGCTCCTCGCTGTTCTCCTCCACATAGTGGAGCATAGCCTTGAGGTCCTTGGTGTCAACGAGCAGAAGATCATTATCATCTGCAATCTTAAAAACGATGGTGAGAATATCGGTCTGCAGGTCGTTGAGCCTGAGAACCCGGGATAACAGCAGCGGACCCATCTCACTGATGGTAGTCCTCAGCGGAATGCCCTTCTGGCCGAATATATCCCAGAGGGTCACCGGGTAACCCTTATAGGCAAAGGTATCTGTCAGGCCGAACCGCTGGATTCTTTTCTGCATATCCTCGGTGTCATTCCCCGCTGTCATGGTTCCTGCCAGATCTCCCTTGACATCTGCCAGAAAAACAGGGACACCGATATCACTGAAGGATTCTGCCAGAACCTTCAGAGTGACTGTCTTGCCGGTTCCTGTGGCCCCGGCAATCAGCCCATGTCGGTTTCCCATCTTCGGAAAGATGGATAAAGGCGTTCCGTCTGCCGTGTTGGCCACCCACACTTTGTTCTCTCTAATCATAAATAACCCCCCTGACTAAAAATATATTTAACGATAGAATATTCTTTTACTGTCCTGATACCTGGGCTCACAGGTCATATTGATCCGGAGTCTCCGGAAAATATCCAGATCCACCGGCGACAGCATCACGGAGCAGTGAGCATCACAGTTCTGCAGCTGAGGCAGGCAGTCCATGGCCTTTCTGGCATTGGGGTCATCCGCCGCACTGACTGAAAGGGCCACCAGAACCTCATTGGTATGAAGTCTGGGATTGCGGTTGCCCAGATAATTGATCTTCAGCTCCTGTACCGGTCTGATGACATCCGCAGCCAGCAGATATACGTCATCCGGAATCCCGGCCAAGGCCTTCAGGGCATTCAGCAGCATAGCGCTGGCAGCACCGAGAAGATCCCTGTTGCGTCCAGTAATGATCTTTCCGTCCGGGAGTTCAATGGCAGCCGCCGGCTCTCCACAGCCCTCTTCCCGCTTTCTGGCTGCTCTGGCCACAGCCCTGTCGTCCAGAGTCAGTTCTGCCTGATTGAGCAGGATCTCCAGCTTACTGATCTCCTGGTCTTTTTCCATGCCTTTCTTCTTCTCACACAGGGCCTTGTAGTAGCGGCGCAGGATCTCCTGGCGGGCAGCCTCGGAGACAGCAAGGTCATCAAAGATACAATTGCCGGCCATATTGACACCCATGTCCGTCGGGGACTTGTAAGGACAGGATCCATAGATCTGCTGGAACATGGCTCTTAGCACCGGAAAGATTTCCACGTCCCTGTTGTAATTGACGGTTACTTTGCCATAGGCTTCCATGTGGAAGGGATCAATCATATTGACATCATTGAGGTCGGCCGTAGCTGCTTCATAAGCAAGATTGACCGGATGCTTCAATGGAATATTCCAGATGGGAAATGTCTCGAATTTGGCATAGCCTGCCTTGACCCCTCTTCGGTTATCCTGATAAAGCTGGGATAGGCAGACCGCCATCTTGCCGCTTCCGGGTCCCGGTGCCGTGACGACAATCAGGGAGTGGCTGGTCTCCACATAATCGTTTCTGCCATAACCATTCTCACTGACAATCAATGGAACATTGGAAGGGTAGCCCTCGATGGGATAGTGTTTGTAGACCTTGACCCCAAGGCCCTCCAGCCTGTGGATAAAGCCATCCACTGATTTCTGTCCGTCATAGCGGGTGATGACCACACTGCCGACATACAGACCAACACTTCTGAAAAGGTCAATCAGTCTCAGCACTTCCATATCGTAAGTGATCCCGATATCTCCCCTTCTCTTATTATTGTCAATGGCCCCGGCCCCCACTGCTATCACAATCTCGGCCTGTTCCTTCAGTTTGATCAGCATCTTCAGTTTGCTGTCGGGCTCAAAACCGGGAAGGACTCTGGAAGCATGATAGTCATCAAAAAGTTTGCCGCCAAATTCCATATAAAGCTTGCCGCCGAACTGCTCCATGCGTCTTCTGATGTGTTCGGACTGCATGGAAAGGTACTTCTCATTGTCAAATCCTGTTCTACTCATGTTCTCCTCTTTCTTTTTCTCATTCCGCAGTCAGGTCTGCAGGTCCGGATTATCCGGGCTTCTGCGGCCACTTCTTTTATTTCATAAATATACCAAAAAACAGCACATAAAACAATATTCTATAAATATTCCGTTTTCTTTTTGGTTTTGCTTGCTTTATGAACCTAATGGATTTATAATTCAAGTTTGTATGGCAGAAAATGCATAATATCTTATTTTTTACTATAAAAATCCAGCATCATCAGGAGGAAGACCTATGGATTATCGAAAAGAATCTTTAAAAATGCATGAACGGCTGCGGGGTAAAATCGAAGTAATCAGCCGCGCTCCCGTGGATTCTGAAGAAGCACTCAGCCTGGCTTACACCCCCGGTGTCGCTGAGCCCTGCCTGGAGATTCAGAAGAACCCGGCCAAAAGCTATGAGCTCACTCGCCGCTGGAACACCGTTGCCGTAATCACAGACGGGACAGCCGTACTGGGTCTTGGGGATATCGGTCCCGAAGCGGGAATGCCGGTCATGGAAGGAAAATGTGTTCTTTTTAAAGAGTTCGGTGATGTGGATGCTTTTCCTCTCTGTCTGAGGACCCACGATGTGGATGAGATTGTCAATACAGTTCGTCTCCTGGCAGGAAGCTTCGGCGGTGTAAACCTGGAGGATATCGCGGCACCCCGCTGCTTCGAAATCGAAAAGAAGCTGAAGAAATGCTGTGACATCCCAATCTTTCACGATGACCAGCATGGTACAGCCGTCATTACCCTGGCCGGTTTAATCAATGCCCTGAAGCTGGTGGGCAAGAAAATCGATGAGATTAAGATTGTCACCTCCGGCGCCGGAGCGGCAGGAATCGCCATCATCCGTCTCCTCATTTCCATGGGCCTGAAAAATGTGATCATGACAGACCGTCAAGGCGCCATATACGAGGGCCGTGAGGGTCTTAATCCCATCAAAGAAGAGATGGCCTCCATCACGAATCAGAATCGGGAAACCGGATCTCTGGCAGATGTCATTAATGACGCTGACGTGTTTATCGGCGTATCCGCCCCCGGCACCCTCAGCCAGGATATGGTGAGGACCATGGCCAAGGATCCCATCATCTTTGCCTGTGCCAACCCGACTCCTGAAATTTTCCCGGATGAAGCCCTGGCTGCAGGCGCTGCAGTCGTTTCCACCGGACGCTCTGATTTCCCCAATCAGGTCAACAACGTCCTCTGCTTCCCCGGCATTTTCCGCGGAGCCCTGGATGTGCGGGCATCCGACATCAATGACCAAATGAAGATAGCCGCTGCCTATGCCATCGCCGGTCTTGTCAGCGACGACGAGTTACATCGAGACTACATCCTTCCCAAAGCTTTTGACAAGAGAGTCAAAGACGCTGTGGCCCAGGCCACCAGGGAGGCGGCAATAAAAAGCGGAGTGGCACGTATTTAAGCGGCCGCTCCGCTTTTTCTCTTATTTTTTGATTTCCTGCTGGTCGATCAGGATGTAGCCTCCGGCAGTGGAACTGCTGCTGAAATAACAGTGGTTTTTACCTGATGTACAGGAAAACATGTAGGGAATCACTTCTTCAATATTGACATATTTGAGCCTTCCCATGGTTCCGAAGGTTTTGGAGGACCGGTTTGCCGGATCAGCCACAATCACCTTCCCGGTATCTGTCAGCCCCAGGAAAACCATCGTATGGTAGGAGTTGGCCCATCTGGTACTCTTTTTCTTTCGGTACCGGTCATAATTCTTCACTTCGAAAATCACAGGCCTGCCGCTTTTCAGATGATCCAGGATCTCCTCGGCAGCCTCCGGGTCTTTAAAGCTTCTGACATAAGTGTTGGCAATCTTATAGTGATCAAGCACCTTGGTGATTCCATATAAGGTCATGGGCATACGATGCTTATGATCTTTGGAATAATTGTTCTTCCATTTGCTGCCCAGCACTGATCTCTCGACATTTTCCACCACCTCAGCGGGCGTCATGGGATGCCCGTAGCCTGTAAGGACCACAGCAGTACTGCAGGCTGCGCATCCGTGGGCAGGCATGTAGTGAGGAAACATCCTGGTCTTATTCTTCCCGTCAGCCTGGTTAAAAACAGTGTAGGTCTTATCGGAAGGATAGGAATGGATGGTCACTGTCACTCTTGCCTTCCTGGTATTCTGGGGCAGGTCTGCCATCTTGGTCACAACATTCTTCGGACCTGTAACATGGAGGGTAAAATCCATCCGTGCCTCACCGCAGCTTACATGGACCACCGTATCCCCGACAGCCTTTAGAATTACCTGATCCTGGGATGCCTCGGCCACAGATGTATCATCCACACTGATATGAATGGTTTCATCAGACCCCACCACTTCCGGCTCATAACGCTCAGTATCCAGACTTACGGTCACATCAGTTTCCGCCAAAGCAGCCACATTGACCACTGTGATAAAAACAGAACCCTCCGCGGTGACCTTGACCCGGGTCTGGCCGACTTTCCGGCCGGTCACTGACCCGCTGCTGTCCACACTGGCCACCGATGGGTCTTCCGAACTCCACTCCCCGCCGGAGATTCCATCCACATGGACAGTGTAGGACTGACCCGGCGTGATGGTCAGGCTGCTGATATCCATGGCGGTCACTTCTACCTCCTGGACCAGGACCAGATCACCCAGCCGGCAGTTGATCCTGGTGGTTCCTTCTTCGACGCCGGTCACAACACCGGTGTCAGACACCGTGGCCACAGATTCGTCTTCGGAGCTGTAACTGATTTCCTCATCACCGCTGTTTAGTATTTTGATTTTGGCGTAGCCCTGGCGGGACAACAGAAGTCTGTCTCTGGCCAGGCAGGGTATATTGACCCGGCATTTTAGTTCATAATCGTCAATGTGACAAAATACCAGCACCGAGCCTGTCTTTACTGCCGTGACCAGGCCGGTCTCATCGACGGCAGCCACTCTGTTGTCCGCGGATTCCCAGCGAATCCGACGTCCTTTTGCGCCTTCCAGCTTCAGCTGGTATGTTCCTCCGGGAGCCAGCAGCAGCTTCTTCTCATTGATGGCACAGACAGACACTCTCCATTTTTGGGTCCTGCCCCAGTTTCCCCTGGCAGTCACAGTGGCTTCTCCCACCTTGCGGGCGGTCAGAACCCCTTTCTGACTGACTTCCACCACCGAAGGGTCACTGGTCTTCCAGTCACTGTAGTTTCCGCCAATCTTCCTCTCGCCCCCCGGTTCCATCACCATGGAATAACTTTCCGGTTTCATCAGGGAAACCATGGTATACAGAGCTGCCGCCGCAAGAAAGATCAGCACGACAACCCCGGCAATTCTTTGATTTCTCTTTTTTACCCCCGAAGAAACACCGGTATTATTCCCGGTGTTCTTACGGTATCTTTTTCCTTTTTCAGCCATTTGGTTTTTCCCCCGGCAAGCGCTTCCCTCCCGCATCGGTCCGGACAGGCTCCGGGGATCTCCTGTTATCTTTGTTTTCTTATCTTATTTTCTTCAGTACCTGCTCCATCTTTTCAGCCGACCGGCGAAAGGCCTGAAATTCCTGCTCCTCCCACCTTTCCTCCAGTCTCTGCTGAACTCCGTTTACACCGATAATGGATGGAACACTGAGGCAGACGTCTCTGATGCCGTATTCTCCCTGAAATACCGTGGAGACCGGCGCGATGGTCAGCCTCTGATTCAGCACTGCCTGGGCCAGATAGCAGACACAGGTGGCAATCCCGTAATGGGTCTTCCCCTTATCCTGAATAATAGTGGCTCCCATGGTGCGGACTTTGGAGGTAATCTCATCCCTCACCTGCTGGTTCCATGGCAGACGGACATTCTCACAATACTCCTCTATGGGCACGCCTGCAATGGAAACTCTGCTCCAGATGGGAATCTGGGCGTCCCCGTGTTCACCCACCACATTGGCCTTGACCACCTCGGTGTTCAGACGTGTATAATCAGCGATCAGCCGGGTCAGCCTGGAGGAGTCCAGGATGCACCCCGTCCCAAAGACCATACCATTTGGCAGGTCCATCCAGCGGCTGCACTGGTAGACCAGCACGTCCACCGGATTGCTGACCATCATGATGACGCCTTTGGTATAGTATTTCTTCAATCGGTCCGTCACATCCTTAAGGATGGCTGAGTTTCCCTCAATCAGGTCCAGCCGGGTCTCCCCGGGCTTCCTGCCTCTTCCGGCAGTAATAATAATCAGATCACAGCCGGAACAATCTGCATAGTTTCCTGCCCGGACCGAGGAAATGCCCATATCCGGAATTCCGTGCTGAATGTCCAGAGCTTCCCCCTCTGTTTTTTTCTCATTGATATCAATGAGAATGATCTCCCTGGCAAGGCGTCGGATTGTCAGGGCATAGGCGATGGATGCGCCGACAAAACCGGCACCGATAATCGCAACCTTTCTCTCCAGCATACCAAATTGATCCATAATAACTTATCCTCCACTTGGCCGCCTCAGGCCGGTCCTCTCTTTGCCCGATGATTTCCGGCAGCGGCGGCAGATCTGTCAGCGGGCATTAATGGCATTGATAAAAGCCAGATAGCAGCCGAAATCTCCGCAGCGCTTCCGGTTTACCTTGTCCTCAGCCTCATAGCCTATCTCATTTCTCCAGGCTGCAGGAAGTCCCTTTTCTCTCAGATAATCTGCCAGCAGGTCCAGGCCGATAATTACATTGTTGTGTCTGGCAGTTCTCTCATCGTTGCGCTCCCGGCGCACATCCTTTGGCATCAGCTTCCACCCTGCACGGGTCTCTACGTAGAGGGTGCCTGCACGGACCAGGCGGTCATAGATCCCCTCCGCCTTCTCGTCTTCCCCAATCTCCTCGAGCATCGCCTCATGGAGTCTTGTCATATCCTCAAAAGTTAATACTGACGCTTTCCCAAGATACTCTTGATAAGTTGTTACCATATCTCTTCCTCCTCATCCAATTCAAACAGCATATGCCGTATATTGTCTGTATCGTCCATCATTCCCATAATGCCCTGCATGACAGCTTCCAGGTCCCCATTTTCAGAGATTTCCTCAAAATAGGCCCCCACAATCTGATCGACATCCGGCCGGTAGATCAGATCTTCGTTCAGGATCATCAGAACCTGACGCAGGAATTCGATCACGGAGGGGAAGACCATCTCCCCGATCAGAGAGAGAAATTCCTGCTCCTCCTCCGAGTAGGTGTGTACCAGACTGCCAAAGGAAATATGTTCCTGTTCCCGATACTCTCTGGTCCCCTCGAAAAGTTCCTGCAGGTTTCTTTCCAGAAGGGGGTACATGTCCGGGAGCGGCCCCTCGTCAGGAGGAAGTTCCTCCGCCACATACCATCCCCCATGATCCTTCATGGCCATATAGAAAAAGGCAGAAGCAAAATACTGGTCCACCAGATTTTCTGTCGGAAGCATCGCAAGTTCCACTTCCTCCAACTTTTGTCTCTCTCTTTTTTTCTTTATGTTCGGATTTGTATACACTTTAAAATCGCTCATGGATTTCCTCCTATCAGTCTTCGTTTTCCAGTATTGGGTTTCTACTCCACTAAACCCTATTATAAGATAAGTCCGTCAATAGTAAAAGGGCTTTATCCTTTTATTCTCCCAAAAGATCTGCCCAGGTCTTTCTCATATTTTCAAAAAAGCTTTATGAATTTTTGCTATCCAGGTCCAAATCTGTGGTATAGTAAACAAAGAATAAGCAATGAAGATTGAGGCTCCACCTGAGGGAAGCGAATGAATCACCCCTGAAGAGGGGTGGATTGGGGTCGTAATTTGATAAAGGATATGTTCATGACATCATTTGTATTTTTTCTGAAAAATAGTATCAAACGCAATTCAACAAGAGTCATCACTTTCGGTTTTTTATGGGCAATCATCGTGGGTGCTCTACTGCTCATGCTGCCCTGTGCAACAGCGGCCGGGTGCAAAACCAGTTTTCTCACCGCCCTCTTCACATCGACAACTTCCATCTGCGTGACCGGCCTGGTGGTGGTGGATACCTGTTCCCACTGGACTCTGTTCGGTCAGTTCATTATCCTGCTGCTCATTCAAATCGGTGGTCTGGGTGTCATCACTCTCTACTCTCTGGGAATTATGGCGATCCATCGGCGGTTCTCCCTGCAAATGAATATTCTTCTTCAGGATTATTATAATCTGGCCTCCCTTAACGGGGTTGTGAATTTTATGACAAAAGTCGTGGCCGGAACATTGGCTGTGGAAAGTATTGGCGCCATATTATATTCCCTGGTGTTCGTTCCGGAATTCGGCTTGCTCAGAGGAATCTGGGTCTCCGTTTTTACTTCGGTTTCTGCCTTCTGCAACGCAGGAATCGACATCATCGCCCCCGACAGTCTCTGCCGCTACAGCGGCAGCATTATCGTCAATATGACCACCGTTCTCCTGGTGGTTATGGGAGGTCTTGGCTATGTCGTCTGGTTTGATGTCCACAATTCCATCAAAAAATGCCGGCGCAGCAAGGACAGTCTGAGAACCATCTGGCACAAACTGAACGAGCATTCCAAGCTGGTCATCACGCTGACGCTCTTCCTTCTTTTGTCAGGAACCTTTATCGTCCTTGTCATAGAGGGAGACAATCCCGGAACTCTCGGACCTTTTTCTCCGGGGAAAAAGACGATGGCTGCTCTCTTTCAGTCCATGACCTTCAGGACTGCCGGCTTTTCCACTGTGCCCCAGCAGAATCTGGAGCCCCTCACTTGTCTCTATGGGATCCTGTTCATGTTCATCGGAGGTTCCCCCATAGGAACGGCAGGAGGAATTAAGACTGTTACCTTATTTATTTTGATTCTGAATGTCAAAGCTTTTATCTGCGGCAGGGAGGAGACTCTGCTCTATGGGCACAGTATCAGTCAGAAAATGATCAACAAGGCTACGGCCATCACTATGGTCAGTCTTTTTACCACCATGGTCTGTCTCATCCTGCTGGTCTCCACCAACAATGTTTCTATCATGAATGCGGCCTATGAAGTCTTCAGTGCCACCGGCACTGTGGGACTCTCAAGGGGGGTTACACCCAATCTGGATCAGACAGGCAGGATCATAGACATTCTTGCCATGTATCTGGGCAGGATCGGGCCCATCTCTATGGGACTTTTCTTCAGTATCAACAGGGGGCACGGCAAGAATGTCAAACATGCAGAAGGAAGATATTATATTGGTTAAGACTCCTTACAGTATTATAAATTCGTCTTTATTCGTCATTATTTGAGGAGGTTTTTATGAGTAAGATAAAATCTGCCGCCATCCTTGGACTGGGTACGGTAGGACAAAGTATGGCAAAAGAATTAATGGCCCACAACGTAGAGGTGCTGGTGGCTGACCGGAATGAAGAACTAATCAGTCAGATTGCCCCGGAGGTGACCTATGCTGTCTCTGCTGATTTGAGCGACGCTGGTGCCATCAAGGAACTGGGCCTGAAAAACATGGACGTTGTCATCGTATGTATGTCCCGCAATCTGGAGGCTTCCATCATGTGTATTATGGGTGCCAAAGAAGAAGGAGTCCCTCAGATTATCGCAAAAGCATCCAGCAGCAGAACTGTGGAAATCTTCCGCAAAATCGGGGCTGACAAGATCTTTCAGCCCGAAGTGGAAGAAGGTATCCTCACCGCCAGAAAGCTTTTGTCTTCCAACTTTATCGACTTTTTTGATTTGTCAGAAAACATCAGTATTGTGGATATGCTCCCCAAGGAAGACTGGATCGGTAAATCCATGAGGCAGCTGGATTTAAGAAAAAAACACGGAATCAATGTTATAGCCGTCATCAGCCATGATCTGGTCGACTACCTGGCTGATCCTGACTCCCCGATCCCGGCTGACTGCCATCTCCTGGTCACAGTGAATAACAAAAACCTGAATCAGCTGATATGATGCCGGCAGCTGCCCGGCAATCCGGCTTCCCGGAAGGATATCATTATGAACCAAAAGCAGAATCAAAACAAACAGAATCCGGATACTATCCATCGCCGGCGTCCCCGCTACAAGGGCCGCTATCCCAGAAAGTTTGAGGAAAAGTACAAGGAGCATCATCCGGAAAAATATAAGGATACCATTGAAAAAGTCATCAGTAAGGGCAGCACTCCTGCAGGCATGCACCTGCCCATCATGGTCGACGAAATCCTGGATGTTCTTCAGATCAGGCCCGGTATGGTCGGACTGGACTGCACTTTGGGCTACGGCGGCCACAGTGCAAAAATGGCCGCCTGCCTTTCCGGCCGGGGCCGCCTCTATGCCCTGGACGCTGACCCCATAGAACTGGCCAAAACCAGGATTCGCATGGAAGAAAAAGGCTTCGGCCAAAACATTTTCACCGCCATCCACACCAATTTTCGAAACATAGACCAGATTGCAAAGGAGTACGGTCCCTTTGATTTCATCTTAGCTGACCTGGGAGTCTCCTCTATGCAGATCGACAATCCCGAGAGAGGCTTTTCCTATAAGACCGACGGCCCCCTGGACCTTCGTTTCAATCCGGAAAAAGGAGAATCCGCAGCAGACAGACTCTCACGGCTCACCCAAGAAGAGATTGCTTCTATGCTCTATGAGAATTCCGATGAACCCTACGCTAAGAAGCTGGCTCAGGCCATTGACAGGGTGGGGAAGAAGGGACAGATGATCGCCACCACAACGCAGCTCCGTCGGATCATCGAGGATACGATCAACAAACTCCCTGAAAAAAGACTGCAGGAACCATCCCGGGAGGACGCCGTAAAAAAAGCCTGTGCCAGGACCTTCCAGGCTTTACGAATCGACGTTAACAGTGAGATGGAAGTCCTCTATGAGTTTTTAGAGAAGCTGCCCTTCGCCTTAAATAAAAAGGGCCGGGCCGCCATCCTCACCTTCCACTCCGGCGAAGACAGGCTGGTGAAAAAGGCTTTTTCCAGCGGCTATAAAGAGGGCCTGTACTCGGAAATCTCAAAAAATGTCATCAGACCCACTCCCCAGGAGTGTCATCGCAATCCCCGGGCCCGGTCCACCAAGCTTCGGTGGGCGGTGCGGTCGTCATAAAAGGGAAAACCATTATGTATCTTTACTATCTTTTTCTTACTGATCCATGGCTTCCGGAGGACCGGTATTTACTGCAGTACGTTTCTCCTGTCCGGCAGAAGAAAGTGCTGCGCTATCGTTTTGACAAGGGCCGGAAACTCTCCCTCTTTGCTGCCCTGCTGGCCAGAAAGATGGTGACAGACCTCTCTGGTCTGTCTGAAGACCAGCTGAGTCTTCACACCGAAAGTCAGGGCAAACCCATCCTTAGGGTCCAGGATTCTTCTGTATCCATTTTCTTCAATATTTCTCATACTGATGGATGCGCTGTCTGTGGTCTGTCCCTTGACCAGGAGCTTGGCGTGGATGTAGAGCAGATACGTCCGGCGCCATACCCAATCATGTCCCGGTGTTTCCACCCGGAAGAAATGGACTATGTAAACATGGGCAGCGACGGATCAGACGAAAGATTTTTCAAAGTCTGGACCCGCAAGGAAGCTCTGTTGAAAAAAAATGGAACCGGTCTCACAGAGGGGCTCACTTTACTGAATGCCCTGCATCCGGAAACCGATTTCATCCAAAGTTTTCACATTTCCAATTATATCATTTCAACCTGTACCTCAACTCCCGAGCCGGTGACTCTCTTAGCTGTCAGTGAAGAAGAGATCAGGGATTATTATTTTTCCATTCCATCAGAATTTTCCTGACGATTCCAGGCGAGCCGGGCGTTTGCGTCAACCGCTATCCTCAACGCACAGCACAGGTCTGCTGCACCAAAAGTGGGGCTACTATTTGCGATAAAGGAAAGAACTCTCATGTCCTACGTGTTTGGCATTTGGGTGTTGTCTGTCCGTTCTGAGACGGACTGATTTCAGTCCGTCATCAGACGAACAGATGACACCAACTGACATAACACAGGACATGAGAGTTCTTTCCTTTTACATCAACAAGGCAGCCACTTTTGGTGCAGCAGCCCGCCCACAATGATAAAATAAGCCGGCAGTCTGCCCTTCTCCATCCAAAGCAGTTTCAGGTGCAGATACTTGGAAAGGGTCCGCCCCACATTGCCCCCCAAGGCCTCGATGGAATATCTCATCTGATCCGGAAAACGGCAGGGTTTTCCATGAATCCTGGCGCAGTCCCCTGTCTGGCAATAGAGACAGGATCCCCCGGACAGAGCCCGGCTTCCCGGTCTGCTTTGCTCCATGGAAAGAAGGTCCCGGTCCAGCTGTATCTTTGGTTCCTTCAGCAGGTCAGTCAGCACCTTCTCCCGCTCTTCCTCCGAATAGATTCTAAGCCGCAGTTCCTCCGGCAGGATCAGCTTTCTTCCCAGAATATACAAAGAATCATACCTTTTCCAGTAATCCATGGGGTCAAAGTCAAATTCCGGACAGGACCAGACTCTGCCATAGTTGGAACAATTCCTGCAATAACCAAGGAACTGTTCCACATCCACACACTCTTCTATGTACTCCTTCATGGAGACCGTCGCCGTGTATTCCACCATCTGACATTTTATATCCATCATGATACCCCCTTGATTCCGCTTCCCTCTGCTCTTGTATATTTATGAACTAGTCTTTCTCCATAAAAAGAGAAACCCTCCATCGGCATTTGATAAAAAGCTCCGGAACCCTGAGATCCCGGAGCCTGATATAACTTTTTTGATTCATCTATTCCATAACGAAAATCGCTGGAAGTCCCTGTCAGCGATTAAAAGATTCCCAGCAGGTCGCTGTAGGCTGTCAGGGCACCGTCGGTATCCTTGGCAAGAACCTTCTTAGCCAGAAGCTTACCAAGCTGTACGCCTTCCTGATCGAAGCTGTTGATGTTCCATGTGAAGCCCTGGAACATAACCTTGTTCTCAAAATGAGCCAGGAGAGCACCTAAGGACTCCGGATTCAGCTGATCGCCTACGATGATGCTGGAAGGTCTGCTTCCTGCAAAATACTTGTTCTTGTTGTCGTCATCTTTTCCAAGGGCAAAGGCCACAATCTGGGCCGCCACATTGGCAGATAATTTCTGCTGGCTGGTGCTTCCCTCGATCACCACATCATTTTCCATCTGGTTGTTCTTGTAACCTACAAACTGCAGAGGAACAATGCCTGTCCCCTGATGAAGCAGCTGGTAGAAGGAATGCTGACCGTTGGTTCCGGGCTCACCAAAGATGATCGGTCCTGTCACATAGTCGATCTCCTCACCAAAACGGTTGACACTCTTACCATTGGACTCCATATCCATCTGCTGCAGATGTGCCGGGAAACGGCTTAATGCCTGGGAATAAGGCAGTACTGCTGTGGTGTTGTAGCCGAGGAAATTGCGCTCGTAAACGCCGATCAGGGCATCGAGCATCGCCGGATTCTTGCGGATATCCGGATTCTTGGCCATAAGGTCCTCTGCGTGAGCACCGGCCATGATACGGTCAAAGATCTCCGGTCCAAAAGCCAGGGACAGGATTGCGCCGCCCACCGGGGAGGAGGAGGAGAATCTTCCGCCGATAAAGTCATCCATGTAGAAGGAGTCTAAATACTCCGGATTGTTGGCCAGAGGAGATGTGGCACTGGTTACTGCCAGCATATGTTTTGAAGGATTCAGGCCAGCCTTGGTGAGGGCGTCCTTGACAAATGCTTCGTTGGTCAGGGTCTCCAGGGTGGTTCCGGATTTGGAAACTACGATGAAAAGAGAATGAGCCACATCAATGTTTGCCAGTACTGCGGAAGCATCATCCGGGTCAACATTACTGATGAACTTGGCTTCCATCTTAAGAGTATTGTTTACCTTCGCCCAGTTCTCAAGAGCCAGGTATAAGGCACGGGGACCAAGGTCACTGCCGCCGATACCGATCTGAACTGCGGTGGTGAACTTCTCGCCTGCTTCATTGACGATCTCGCCTGCATGAACCTTATTGGCAAACTCTGCTGCCCTTGCCTGCTGTGCCAGGTAGAAGTCCCTCTTATTCTCTCCATTATAAATCACATCATCGCCCAGCTGACCGCGGCAGAGCTGATGGAGAACAAGACGTTTCTCTCCTGTGTTGATTACATCACCGTTATATAAAGCTGCATATTTCTCTGTCAGAGCAGCCTCGTCAGCCAGTCCCTGTAAAATATCAAGCAGTTCATCATTCACCTGCTTGGACGCATAGCAATATACCATATTGGTGG